>NZ_JBFRCU010000028.1:0-77654 GCF_052113205.1 Inquilinus sp. YAF38
ACCCAGGGCGCCGCCCCGCCCGTCGCCCCGGCCGACGCCGCAGCGCCCGCCCAGACCGACACCGCCGCGGCGACGCCCCCGAGCGCCCCCATCCCGGGCAGCCCGCCGCCGCCCCTGCGCTGGCTGAGCCCGGTCCCCGACCGGCTGATCCCGATGCTGGAGGCGCGCTATGCGCCGATGGTGGCGCCGGCGGTGATCAACTGGCGCGACGCGCCGTTCCAGGTGGCCGAGATGGAGCTGGACGAGAAGCCCGGCCAGCTGACCCCGGACGTGATCGTGTTCTGGAACGACGCCAAGCACTGCGACTCGAGCGGCTGCCCCTGGGAGATCCTGGCCGAGGGCTCGCAGTCGCTGACCCCGGTCGCCGACGGCAAGGCGCACGAGCTGGCCCTGGCGCCGAGCTACAGTTCCGGCAAGCGCGATCTGCTGGTCGACGAGAACCGGCTGTTCCGCTGGACCGGCAAGGGCTGGGCGCCGGAGTATTACAAGCCGGAAAAGGTGCGGTAATCAGCCCACACGCGGGCTGCCCTGAAGGCGCCATGCCAGCTGGTCCAGCCGGTCGGCGCCCCAGAAGCCTTCGCCGTCGAGCAGGAAGAAGGGCGAACCGAACACGCCCTTCGCCGCCGCCGCGTCGGTCTCGGCCCGCAGCCGGTCCTTGACCTCCTGGCGCTGGATTGCCGCCGCGGTCTCCGTTGGATCGAGGCCGAGCCCAGCGGCGATCCGGACCACCGCCTCGGGCGCCGCGATGTCCTCGCCGCGGCCCCAATGCGCATCGTAGAGGGCGACGGCGAGGTCATGCGCCAGGGCCGGCCGGTCATCGGCCAGCCACCACACCGCGCGGGACGGCGCCAAGGCCGCGATCGGCCATTGCGCCGGCAAGGTGAAGGGGACGCCCAGGAAGGCGGCGAAGCGCGCCACATCCTGCTCCAGATACGGCCCGCGCACCGGCAGCTCGCGGATCGGCCTGGTGCCGATCTGCTTCATGATCGGGCCCAGCAGCACCGGCTTCCACCGCACCTCACGGCCGTAACGCGCGGCCAGCACGTCGATCCGCCTGGCGCCGAGATAGCCATAGGGGCTGGCGAAATCGAAATAGAACTCGATCGGCCACGGCATCCTGGCTCTCCTCCCGGCCCTGATTCGGGCCTGCGACTGGCGCCAGAGCCTCTCTAGGCCACCCGTGGCGGAACGCGAAGTCCGATCAGCCGGAGTGATGCGGCGGAGGGGCCAGATCATCGAGCCGTTTCAGGAACGGGGTCATGTCCCTGGGCCCGGATTTGGTCCTGGCGACCGCCTCCTCCAGCGGGAGGTCCATGTACAAGTAATCCATCCCGCCGCAGGCCGCGCCGAGAGCTTCGCGCAGGCTGGGCATCACCTCAGGCCATTGTCCCGGCGCCACGTGATCCACCATCGCCTGCAAGAGCGCCTCGAGGGCGGCGACCTGGTCGGCGGTCGGTTCGTCGTAATCCTGGTCCTGCGGCGGAAACATCGGCAGCTGTTCGGCCAGGGCCGTGACCAGCGCCGGCCGGCCGGCGGCGTCCCGCATGGCGATGCCGGCCAGGACCGCCTGCAGGGCCGGCAGGCATTTGGTCGTGTGCAGCCAGCCGACAGCCTTGGCCAGCGCCAGAAGCTCCTGGTCGCCCGCATCGCCGGGCTTGGCGGAATTCGCCCGCAGCAGCCGGTGGAACTGCTCGGCCTGCGCCTCGGTCCGTCCCATGGATTCGAGGTCCTTCGGGGTCGGCACCGCCGCTTCGGCGGCGGGATCGGGATCACCGTCGCCGGCCGGTCGTACCTGCATCGGCGCGACCGGTCCGGGCTGCACGGTCCTCAGCGACCCCCGCTCCGCATCGTCCCCGTCGTCCTCCTTCTCGTCGGCCGCCGGCGGCCAGGTGCAGCCGGCGACAGCCCGCAGCCAGTCCATCAGCGACCGCGTGGTTCCGATGGGCAGCTTCTCGTCCATCGGGAGCCGGAGATTCGTATGCGGTGTCTCGGTCATGCAGCGCTTCCGCAGGGTTGTGGAGCGGGCACCAGCGTCTGGGCTCCGGGATGATGTTTCCATCCTGCGGCACGGGTTCCGATCCACCCCATGCCATCGCGGCATGCGCTCATACCGCGACGCATGTCCCGAATGTGACCGCCCCGATTCCGGGCCGACCCGGCTTCGCCCCACATTCGCGCCGCCTATGCACGGCCTCGCCCTCGACGAACGCCACCGAGGCGAAGCTGCCGCCGACCACGATGACGTCATGAGCCATGATGGGCATCTCCGAGAGAGAGACCGCTTCCGGCGTTCAGCCGGCGGGCATCGGCCGCGATGTCGGCCAGGGTCAGGGCGGCGAGGCGCCGGTCGAGCGCGCGATCGGCCTCCTGCACCGCCTCGTCCAGCGCGGCGGTCACCGCCCGCAGGATCAGGCAGGTCGGCTGCGGGACGTCGAAGGCGGCGAGCGCGACCACCCGCTCGCCGAGGGTAAGTGCGATGGCGACGGGATGCCGGCGCCGGCCGTGTATTAGGATAGGACACCGACGATGCGAGTCCGGCCATGGCAATGACACCGCCCAGAGGCGATCACAGTGCGCGCGGCGACCTGGCCACGCTGGGCCGGGTCATGCCCTATCTGTGGCGCGGCGAAAGCTGGGGCGTGCGGCTGCGCATCCTGGCCTGCGTCGCCCTGGTGTTCCTGTCCTCCTTCGCCGTGGCGCTGGTGCCGTTGCTGTTCTCGCTGGCGATCGATGCCTATGCCGGCAAGGCGAATGCCTGGGCGGTCGGGGCAATGGGAGTGATCACCGCCTATGCCGTTGCCTCCTGGGTCGGGCGCATCCTGGGCGAGCTGCAATACGCCGCCTACGGCCCGATCGAGCACCGGCTGGTGCGGCGGCTGAGCCGCACCTTCTTCACCCATCTGCACGGGCTGTCGCTGCGCTTCCATCTGGGCCGCCGCACCGGCGCGGTCAGCGAGGATCTGGGCCGCGGGTTGTCCGGCATCCGCGAGCTGATCTACGACGTCGCCTTCCGCATCCTGCCGCTCTTGATCGAGATCGCCGCCACCTGCTTCATCCTGCTGGCGCATCTGCCGCCCTTCTACGCCCTGGTCACCGCCGCCACCTTGGCCGCCTTCGCCTGGGCCATGACGCTGGGCGCCGACAGCCTGCGCAGCACGATCCGGACCATGAACCGGGAGAGCAGCAGCGCCCATGCTGTCGCCATCGACAGCCTGATCAACTACGAAACGGTGAAGTATTTCGGCGCCGAGGGCGCGATCGGCCGCCGCTACGACGAGCGGCTGGAGGAGGTCGAGCGGCTGGCCGCGCGAGGGCTGGCGCTGCGCAGCCTGAACGGCATCGCCCAGATGACGGTGCTGAGCGTCGGCCTCGCCATCCTGCTGATCCTCGGCGGCCAGGCGGTGCAGGCCGGCACGATGTCGGTCGGCGACCTGGTGCTGCTGAACACCTATTTCGTCCGCCTGGCCCGGCCGCTGGAGCAGCTGAGCCGGCTGTACCGGGTGATCCGCAACTCGCTCGGCTCGGTCGAGCAGATGTTCGCGCTGCTCGACGAGGCGCCGGAGGTGACGGATGCGCCGGGCGCGGTGCCGCTGCCGCCCGGCCGCGGCGACCTCGTCTTCGAGCACGTCTCCTTCGCCTACGACCCGCGCCGGCCGATCCTGCGCGACGTGTCGTTCACCCTGCCGGCCGGGCGGACCGTGGCGGTGGTCGGGGCCTCGGGCGCCGGCAAGTCGACCATTGCCCGGCTGCTGTTCCGCTTCTACGACCCGTCCGAGGGCCGGATCCTGATGGACGGGCAGGATCTGCGCGACCTCACCCAGGCCTCGCTGCGTGCCGCCATCGCCGTGGTGCCGCAGGACACGGTGCTGCTGAACGAGACGCTGTTCGACAACCTGGTCTTCGGCCGGCCCGAGGCAACGCAGGTGGAGGTCGAGGCCGCGGCGCGGATCGCCCAGCTGGACCGCTTCGTCGCCGGGCTGCCGGATGGCTGGGAGACGCGGGTCGGCGAGCGCGGGCTGAAGCTGTCGGGCGGCGAGAAGCAGCGCGTCGCCATCGCCCGCGCCGTGCTGAAGCAGCCGCGGCTGTTCATCTTCGACGAGGCGACGTCATCGCTCGACAGCGCCACCGAGCAGGCGATCCAGGAGCGGCTGGCCGAGGCCTCGCGCGGCACCTCGACCCTGATCATCGCCCACCGGCTGTCGACCGTGGTCCATGCCGACGAGATCCTGGTGCTGGATCGCGGCCGGGTGGCGGAGCGCGGCAGCCATGGAGTGCTGCTGGCCCGAGACGGGCTCTATGCCGCCTTGTGGCAGCGCCAGCACCGGGTGGCCGAACCGGTTGTCGAATGATGTCGGATGTATCCCACTTACTCTCCCCCTCCCCTTGCGGGAGGGGGTTAGGGGGAGGGGTTTGGCCCGCGAGAACGATGCCCGATGCTCAGCGAGGCCTGACGGCAGATTCTGGTGATCTCACGTCGGCTCTCTTCGATCGACACCCCCTCCCCCTACCCCCTCCCGCGGGGGGAGGGGGAGAATATTAGGGGATGTTCCGAGCGATGATTGTGGGTCGTCAATCCACCTTAATCCCCGCCGCCTCGGCGGCGTCCAGGGCGATGGCGGTCCAGTCGAGGTCGCCGCGGCCGCGGGCGATCGAGCCGATGAAGCGCTCGCGCAGCACCGCGGCGAAGGGCAGCGGCACCCCCGCCTTCTCCCCGGCCGCCAAGGCCAGGCCGACATCCTTGAGGCCGAGCGGCATGCGGAAGCCGGGCGGCGAGAACTTGCGATCGACGATGAAGCCACCATAGTTTTTGTAGATCGGGGCGGCGAAGATCGAGCTGGAATACAGCTCATGCGCCTGGCGGGCGGAGACGCCGTGCTTCTCCAGCAGGGTGAAGGTCTCAGCCATCGCCTCGATCGCCGCCGCGATCATGAAGTTGCCGCCGATCTTGACGACGTTCGCGGCCTCCGGCGCCTCGCCGAAATCATGCACCGCCTGGCCCAGCGCCTCCAGCACCGGCCGGACCTTGTCCTTGGCCGCGGCGGGCCCGGAGACGGCGATCCAGAGCTGGCCGGAGCCGGCCGCCGGCGGCCGGCCGAAGACCGGCGCCCCGACATAGGCCGAGCCGGCCTCGGCGTGCGCCGCGGCGAGATCGGCGGCGATCACCGGGCTGACCGTGCTCATCGAGACGTGCACCCCGCCGTCGCCGAGGCCGGACAGGATACCGGCGTCGCCCGTGGTCACGCCCTTCAGCGCCACATCGTCGGCCACCATGGACAGGACGATGCCGCCCGCAGCGGCCTCGGCCGGCGTCGCCGCCCGCTCCGCGCCCTTCGCCAGCAGCGGCTCCTCCGCCGCCGGGCTGCGGTTCCACACCGCGACCGGCCAGCCCTGGTCGAGCAGGCGCGCCGCCATCGCCGCGCCCATGCTGCCGAGGCCGACCACGCCGATCCGCGTCTTCTCCGTCATCGTCCCGTCCTCTCGTTCCGCTATGCCGCCCGCTCGATCGCCACCGCCGTGGCCTCGCCGCCGCCGATGCACAGCGCCGCGACGCCGCGCTTGAGGCCGTGGGTCTGCAATGCATTCAACAGGGTGACGATGATCCGCGCTCCCGACGCGCCGACCGGATGGCCGAGGGCGCAGGCGCCGCCATGGACATTGACCTTGTCGTGCGGCAGGTCGAGGTCGCGCATCGCCGCCATGGTGACCACGGCGAAGGCCTCGTTGATCTCGAACAGGTCGACATCCTTCGCCGACCAGCCGGTTTTCTGGAACAGCGTCTCCATCGCCCCGATCGGCGCGGTGGTGAACCAGGCCGGCGCCCGGGCGTGGCTGGCATGACCGGCGATCTGGGCCAGGATCGGCAGGCCGCGCCGCTCCGCCTCCGACCGGCGCAGCAGCACCAGCGCCGCGCCGCCGTCGGAGATCGAGCTGGAATTGGCTGCCGTTACCGTGCCGTCCGGTCGGAAGGCGGGCTTCAGCGTCGGGATCTTGTCGGGCTTCGCATTGCGCGGCTGCTCGTCGACCGTCATCACCACGTCGCCGCCGCGGCCCTTCACCGTCACCGACGCGATCTCGCGGGCGAAGGTGCCGTCCCCCGACGCCTTGCGCGCCCGGTCCAGGCTGGCCAAAGCGAAGCGGTCCTGCTGCTCGCGGGTGAACTGATAGTGCTGCGCCGTGTCCTCGGCATAGGTGCCCATCAGCCGGCCGGGCTCATAGGCGTCCTCCAGCCCGTCGAGGAACATGTGGTCCAGCACTCGGCCGTGGCCCATGCGGTAGCCGCCGCGGGCCCGGTCCAGCAGATAGGGCGAATTGGTCATGCTCTCCAGCCCGCCGGCGACGCCGATGCCGATCGAGCCGGCGGCGATGGCGTCATGGATCTGCATCACCGCCTTCATGCCGGAGCCGCACATCTTATTGACCGTGGTGCAGGGCACCGCATCGGGCAGCCCGGCGCCCCGCGCCGCCTGGCGCGCCGGGGCCTGGCCCAGGCCGGCCGGCAGCACGCAGCCCATCACCACCTCCTCCACCGCATCTGCGGCCAGGCCGGCACGCTCCAGCGCCGCGCGGATGGCGACGGCGCCGAGTTGCGGCGCCTTCACATCCTTCAGCTCGCCCTGGAAGCCGCCCATCGGGGTGCGGGCCGCACCCGCGATGACGACGGGATCATTCGCGCTCATGACATCCTCCGGTGTCTCGTTGATCGGATGCTAGCACGGGCGGGCCACCCCTGGGCGAGGCCGGATCGACCCGGTACAGTGCGCGCCACCGTTCCCTGGGCAACACCGCGGCTTCCATGACCGATCCCCTGCTCGGCGGCCTGTCCGCCGCCGAATTCCTGGCCCGCCACTGGCAGAAGAAGCCACTGCTGATCCGCCAGGCGATCCCGGGCTGGACCAGCCCGGTCACGCCGGACGAGCTGGCCGGGCTGGCCTGCGAGGACGGGGCGGAGAGCCGGCTGGTCACCCGTCGCCGCGGCAAATGGGCGGTGCGGCACGGGCCGTTCGACGAGGCCGATTTCGGCAAGCTGCCGGCCAAGGACTGGACCCTGCTGGTCCAGGGCGTCGACCTGTGGGAGCCGGCGGTGGCGGCGTTGCGCGACCGCTTCCGCTTCGTGCCGGACTGGCGGCTGGACGACGTCATGGTCAGCTACGCCCCGGCCGGCGGCGGCGTCGGCGCCCATATCGACCAGTATGACGTGTTCCTGCTGCAGGGCCTGGGCCGTCGGCGCTGGCGGATCGGCGGCGCGGCCGAGATCAGGCCGGCCTGGGTGCCGGACCAGCCGCTGAAGCTGCTGGCCAATTTCCAGCCGGCCGAGGAATGGGTGCTGGAGCCGGGCGACATGCTGTACCTGCCGCCGGGCTGGGCCCATGACGGCGTCGCCGAGGATGACTGCCTGACCTTCTCGATCGGCTTTCGCGCCCCGAGCGTGGCCGAGCTGGCCGGCCGCTTCGCCGCCGCCGTGGCCGATGCCGAGGACGRGGAGCGGCGCTATTCCGACCCCGACCTGGCGCCGCCGTCCAATCCCGGCGAGATCCCGGACGCGGCGATCGAGCGGGTGCGCGCCTATCTCGCCGAGAGGCTGGACGACCGCCGCTTCCTGGCCGGCTGGCTCGGCAGTCTGCTGACCGAGCCGAAGGAAGAGCGCGAGGCGCCGCCGCCGCGCAAGCGCCGGCCGGCCGGGGCGCTGCGTCGGGCGATCGGCAGCCGCCTGGCCTTCGCCCGCGACGGCGATGGGCTGGTGCTGTTCGCCGACGGCGAGGCGCATCCGGCCCCGAACGGCGCCGCGGCCGAGGCGGCGCTGCGCCTGTGCGGCGACGGACGGCTGGCGGCTGATCAGGCCAAGTCGGCCTGGGGCGATCCGGCGGCGGCGGCTCTGCTGGATGCGCTGCTGGCCCAGGGCGCGATCGAGCCGGCCGGAAAGAACGGTTGAGCGGGATCGTTTTGGCAACGCGGCGAAGCGGAACCGCTTCTATCGGCCGGGCCGCTCAGGTAAGGATTCCCCACCAACAACAAACCCGAACAGGTCGATCATGCCGATTGCAAGCCGTCGTGCGCTCCTGGCCCTGCTTCCCGTCCTGGCGATCGCCGCCTGCGCCCCCAAGGCGGGCGGCGCCTACCAAGCCTTCTTCCTCAAGGACAGCGCCGTGCTGACCCCGGAATCACGCCAGACGGTTGCCAATGCGGCTGCCGAGGCCAAGAACTGGGGCGCGAAGTCGATCGCCATCGACGGCTTCGCCGGTGTCAGCGGCCCAAAGGACGCCAACCAGAAGCTGTCGGCCGAACGGGCCGAGGCTGTGGTTGTCGCCCTGCAGCAGGACGGCGTCTCCCCCACCCTGATCCACCGGGTCGAGGCCCATGGCGAGGCCGGGGCCCTGGCGAATGTCGCCGTCGGCGAGCGCCGGGTGGAGATCAGGATCACCTACTGAGCCCCTTGCCTGTCATTGCCGGCCATCAAGCCCGGCAATGACAGGAAGAGGGGTGGACCCTAGCCGCGCTGGCTGCGCAGCGTGTCGCGGATTTCCTCCAGCAGCACCTCGCTGCGCGGCGGCGCGGCGGGTGCCGCGGCTGCGGCTGCCTCGGGTTTCTTCATGAAGCGGTTGACCTGCTTCACCAGCAGGAACACGGCGAAGGCGATGATCAGGAAGTTGATGATCGCATTGATGAAGACGCCATAGTTGATCGTCGCGGCGCCGGCCTCCTTGGCCGCGGCAAGGCTGTCGTAATGGGTCCCCGACAAGTTGATGTAGTAATTCGAGAAGTCGACACCGCCCAGCAGCACGCCGATCGGCGGCATGATGATGTCGTTGACCAGGGAACTCACGATCGTGGTGAAGGCCACGCCCATGATGATGCCGACCGCCAAGTCGATCACATTGCCACGGGCAATGAAGGCCTTGAACTCCTGTAACATCCGCTGCCCCCACATCGCTGTTGGTGGCCGATGCCGGCCGCAACACAATTGTATATAGCCGATTTCGACGGGATTACAGGAAAACCTTCAAACATCCTGACAAAACAGACAAAAAGGCTGATTGATCGCGCCAAGAAGATCCGGGGAATCACCTTGACTTTCGGCGCGGCAGGATCAAATTGCGCCGCCTCGCTATTCACAATGACCGGCGGCCGACGCGCCGGCGGACCGCCCGGGCCGGGAAGGAAAACGACCGATGCGCCTGTTCTTTTTCGGCACGCTGCAGGATCCCGACCTGTTCGCGCTGGTGATCGGCCGCCCGATGGCGGCCCTTGCGGCGCGACCGGCGACCCTGCTGGGCCGGCAGAGCCGCAAGGTGAAGGGCGAGAGCTATCCGATCCTGGTGCCGCACCCGGACGGGCGGGTCGACGGAGTATTGGTCGAGGGCTTCGCCGGCGATGAGATGGACCGGATGCAGTTCTTCGAGAGCGACGACTACGCGCTGCAGCCGGTGACCGTGGCGCTGGCCGACGGCAGCCAGGCCGAGGCGCAGATCTACGCCTCGACCGGCGCGCTGGAGGATGCCGGCGAGCCCTGGCACCTGGAGACTTGGCAGGCGACCGAGAAACCGCGCACCCTGATGCACCACGAAGCCTATATGTCGCTGTACGGCAAGATGAGCAGCGCCGAGGCCGCGCAACGCTGGCCCGAGGTCAAGGCCCAGGCCGACCGGCGCTATGCCGAAGCCCGCGCCGAGCGGCATTTCGCCGAGCGCCGACGGCCGCGGTAAGGTCAGGCCGCGCCCTTCCCGTCCACCGCTTCGAGCCGCTGCAGCAGCAGCTCGACCGCGCGGGTCAGGCGAACCACCTCCTGCTCGCGCAGCAGGTCGATCTTCTGGTGCAACTGTTCGATCTCCAGCTCGGCCTTGATGTTGATCTTGTAGTCGACCTCGGCGTGCTGGCGATCGATCTCGGACTGCCGGTTCTGGCTCATCATCAGGATCGGCGCGGAGTAGGCTGCCTGGAACGACAGCGCCAGGTTCAGCAGGATGAACGGGTATGGGTCCCAGGCCTGGATCCAGCCGACCACGTTCGCCATGATCCAGAGAAACAGCAGTACGCTCTGCACGATGATGAAGCGCCAGGAGCCGACGGTCGCCGCCACGCCGTCGGCCAGGCGCTGGCCGAAGCTGAGGCCGCCGTGCTGCTTGACCCGGTGGCCGCGCCGCTGCTGCCGCAGCTCGCGCAGCAGCTTCTCGTCCTCCGGCGTCAGGCTGGGGGCATGGCTCATGGACTCTCTCCTGGCGATGGGCCGCGGCGAACCGGGTTCGTGACTGTTACATCGGCAATCATTTCGCCCGATTCTGCCATCGTCCGGTAGCGGCCGACTGCGAACCTCACCCATCGAACCTGTGGTCCGCCGCGTCGAGCAAGGGGTGAGTGTGATGAGACCGGACTGGTCATTCGCCCCGGACCGGACGCCGCCTGGGACCCTGCGCCGGGCCGTCGCGAAGGTGGCGCAAGCCGTGATCGACGGCTTCGCCTTCTGTGCCCATGGCATGCATCCGGAGCTGTTCTGCCGGGTGGAGGAGCCGCCCGGCCCAGACCCGGATGCGCTGATCGACGACGCGCCGCGCAGTTGGCGCTCCGATTTCGACGTGGAACTGCACCGGGCCGTGTCGCTGCACCGGTTCAGGGGATAGCTGGCCAGATCGCCCCGGAGCGGCCAAGCTGCTTCCATGCGCCTCTATGCCATCAGCGACCTGCACCTCGCCTCGGACGCCAGCTTCGAGCGGCTGAACGCCCTGCCCGGCCATCCCGAGGACTGGCTGATCCTAGCCGGCGACATCGCCGAGACGGCGGACGGGCTGGGCCGCGCCTTCACCGCGCTGGCCGAGAAATTTGCCCGACTGATCTGGGTGCCGGGCAATCACGAGCTGTGGACCCGGGCCCGCAGCCCAAGCGCCCCACGGGGGGTCGAGCGCTACGAGTCGCTGGTCGCGCTGGCCCGGCGGCACGGCGTGATCACGCCGGAGGACCCCTATCCGATCTGGACCGGGCCAGGCGGCGAGCACGTGATCGCCCCGCTGTTCCTGCTGTACGACTACAGCTTCCGCCCGGCCGACCTGCCGGTGGAGGAGGTCGTGGCCTGGGCGGCGGAGGAGAGCGCCGTCTGCGCCGACGAGCTGCTGCTGTACCCCGATCCCTATCCAACGCGGCAGGACTGGTGCCGGGTCCGGGTCGAGGCAACCACCAAGCGAATGGCGGCGCTGCCGGCCGAGATGCCGACCATCCTGGTCAACCACTATCCGCTGCGCCGCGACCTGGTGCGGATCCCGCGCATCCCGCGCTTCAGCCCCTGGTGCGGCACGGTGCTGACCGAGGACTGGCACCGGCGCTTCCATGCCACGGTCGCGGTCAGCGGCCATCTGCATGTCCGCCACACCGACTGGCGCGACGGCACCCGGTTCGAGGAGGTGTCGCTGGGCTATCCCTACCAATGGGAGCAGGCCTACGGCGTCGGCGCCTATCTGCGCGAGATCCTGCCCGGGCCGCCGGAGCCGACACCGAGCGTCAGGGCGTCAGGGCAACGTGCCGGACCGCGATGACCGGCTCGCGCTCGGGCCTGCGCAGCGCCAGCCCCAGCAGGTGGCGGGGCGAGGGCCGCCACTGCCGGAAATGCCAGGCCGTGCCGTCCACCGCGGGGTCGAGGAAGCGCACCGCCGGCCGCTCCGACAGCGCCTCGACCACGAAGCTGTCCAGCGCGATGGTCAGGCCGCCGCCCAGCGCCTTCACATAGGCTTCCTTGACCGTCCAGATCGAGAGGAAGGCCTCGCGCCGCCGATCCGCCGGCACCGCCCGCACCGAAGCCGCCTCCGCCGCGGCGAAGCGGCGGTCGGCGATGCGCGGCTCGACCACCCGGCCGAGCCATTCGAGATCGACGCCGATGACGCTGCCGGGCGCGGCGGCGCAGGCGACCATGCCCTCGGCATGCGAGATGTTGATGCCGATCGACCGCCCCGCCTCCGGCCGGCAGACCAACGGTTTGCCGTGGTCGCCGATGGCGAAGTCCCAGTCGCCGGCCGGCACCCCGGCGATCTCCTGCAGCAGCCGACGCATCAGCGACCGGGCGGCGGCGAAGCGGCGGCGGTCGCCCGGCATGATGAAACGCGCGGCCCGCGCCCGCTCGGCCGCGGTCAGGAACGGCAGGCAGGCCTGGTAGAGGGCCTCGTCCTCGGGCACCTCGGCCGTCCAGACATGAGCGTCGGCGGGGGCGTCGCTCATGCCACCCTCACTTCGGCCCCCTCACTTCGGCTCCACGCCGCCGAGCTTGCAGATGTGCTTCCACTCGGCGTCGCTGACCGGGGCGACCGACAGCCGCCCCTGGCGGATCAGGACGAGGTCGGACAGGGCCGGGTCGGCCTTCATCTGCTTCAACGTCACCGGGGTCTTCAGCGGCCGCGAGGCCTGCACGTCGACCATGCCGAAGCGGCCGCTCTCGTCGCTCGGATCCGGGTAGTATTCGCGCACGATCTCGACGATGCCGACGATCTCCAGCCCCTCATTGGAGTGGTAGAAGAACGCCTCGTCGCCGAGCTTCATCGCCTTCAGGTTGTTCGAGGCCGCGTAGTTGCGGACGCCGTCCCAATGGGTGCGCTTGGCCTTGACCATCTGCTGCCAGCCCCATTTGACGGGCTCGGACTTCACCAGCCAGTGCTTCATGGCTCAGCCCTTCGGATAGACGCGGCGCCAGGGGGTGATGACGACGCTGGCCGGCAGGCCCGCCTTGCTGAACGGGTCCTCGGCGACGAAGCGCTCGGCCTCCGCCCGGTCCGCCGCCTCGATCAGCAGCAGGCTGCCGACCATGGTCTGCCCGTCAGCCGAGAGGTGGGGACCGGCGGCGATGATGCGGGCGGCATTGGCCTCGAGATAGGCGAGATGCGCCGGCCGGTTGGCGAGGCGGATCTCCAGCCCGTCCGGCCGGTCGACGGTGACGATCGAGAACTGCAAGGATTCCTCCGATACGCTGATGCTGGCGACGCTAGCGGAAACGGCCGGCCAGTTCCAGGTCAGGCCTCGCGTTTCGCCGGGCGCAGCAGCAGGCCGGCGATGGCGGTGTCGATCGCGGCGCCGCGGTTCAGCACGGCGTCGACCGCGGCGATCACCGGCGCCTCGACGCCCGCCTGCGCCGCCAGCCGGGCCGCTGCCGCGGCGGTCCACACCCCTTCGGTGACCGACCGGCGCTCGCCCAGGATCTCGGCCAGCGGCCGGCCCTGCCCCAGCGCGATGCCGAGCGAGGTGTTGCGGCTGGTGGCGCTGCAGGCGGTCAGCAGCAGGTCGCCCAGGCCGGACAGGCCCATCAGCGTCTCCGGCCGCGCCCCGAGCCCGGCGCCGAGCCGCATCATCTCGGCCAAGCCGCGGGTGACCAGCGCGGCGCGGGCGTTCTCGCCCAGGCCTCGTCCCGTCACGATGCCGGCGGCGATCGCCAGCACATTCTTCAGCGCGCCGCCCAGCGCGACACCGCGCAGATCCTCGCTCCAATACAGGCGCAGCGTCTTGTGGCCGAGGCTGCGGGCCAAGGCGGCGCCGGCCTCGGCATCGGCGCAGGCCAGGGTCAGAGCGGTCGGCAGGCCGCGCGCCACCTCGGCGGCGAAGCTGGGGCCGGACAGCAGCGCCGGCGCCGACCCCGGCCGCACCTCGGCCGCGACCTCATGCATGAAGCGGCCGGTCGCGGTCTCGATGCCCTTGGCGGTGATCACCAGCGGCCCCGGCCGGGGCGGCAGCCGTTCCAGGATCGGGCGCAGATGCTGGGCCGGCACGGCCAGGACCCGCAGCCCCTCGGCCGCGGCGAGGTCGGCGGTGACCGCGATCCCCGGATGCAGCGCGATGCCGGGCAGATAGGCGGCGTTCTCGCGGCTGCCCTGCATCGCCGCGGCACGGTCCGGGTCGCGGGCCCACAGCACCACGTTATGGCCGGCCTCGGCGAAACTCTGCGCCAGCGCCGTGCCCCAGGCGCCGGCGCCGATCACGGCGATCCGCCCTTTAGCCATGGGGGCTCAAGCCTTCACCCCGGCGCCGATCGCGGCCGTGGCGGTCGGATCGAGCGGCCAGCGCGGCCGAGGCGCGCAGTCGAGCCCGTCGACCAGGCCGAGGCGCAGCCGCTCCAGCCCGGCCCAGGCGATCATGGCGCCGTTGTCGGTGCACAGCGCCAGCGGCGGCGCGACGAAGGGGAGTCCGGCCGCCGCCGACACCTCGGAGAGGCGGGCGCGCAGCCGCTGGTTGGCGGCGACGCCGCCGGCCACGACGAAGGCGCCACCGGCCGGATGCTCGGCCCGGAACCGGGCGATCGCCCGCTTCGCCCGATCGGCCAGCGAGGCCGCCACCGACTCCTGGAAGGCGGCGCAGAGATCGGCGACGTCCTGCGGCGCCGGCGGCTGCGGCAGCCCGGCCACGGCGCGGCGCACCGCGGTCTTGAGGCCGGAGAAGGAGAAGTCGCAATCCGGCCGCCCGACCATCGGCCGCGGCAGGGCGAAGCGCTTCGGATCACCGCTCCGCGCCGCGGCCTCGACCAGCGGCCCGCCGGGATGGCCGAGGCCGAACATCTTGGCGACCTTGTCGAAGGCCTCGCCGACCGCGTCGTCGATGGTGGTGCCCCAACGCCGGTACCGGCCGACGCCCTCGACGCAGAGCAGCTGGCAATGGCCGCCGGAGACCAGCAGCAGCAGGTAGGGGAAGTCGACGCCGTCGGTCAGCCGCGCCGTCAGGGCATGGCCCTCGAGGTGGTTGACGCCGAGGAAGGGCAGTCCCCGGGCGGCGGCGATGCCCTTGGCGGTCATCACCCCGACGGCGACGCCGCCGATCAGCCCCGGCCCGGCCGTGGCGGCGATGCCGTCGACCGCGTCGAGGCCGAGCCCGGCCTCGGCCAGCGCCCGGCGGACGACGCCGTCGAGATGGGCCAGATGGGCGCGCGCCGCCACCTCGGGCACCACGCCGCCATAAGGGGCGTGCTCCTCGATCTGGCTGAGCACGACATTGGCCAGGATGCGCCGCTGGTCGTCGACCAGGGCCGCCGCCGTCTCGTCGCAGGAGGTCTCGATGCCGAGCACGATCATGATCGGCCCGATATAAGCGGTCTGCCGGCGGGACGAAAGGACCGGTCGACCCTCACTCCTGATTGCGACGCTCCGCTGCCCTGCGGATCCGGTCGCGCAGAGACTCGAAATAGGCAGCGTCGACCGGAGAGGTCAGCGGGGACTTGGCCCCCAGGAGCAGCGCCTCGCGAAGCGTCCGGCGATCCCGATCCTTCCGGGCCGGATCGTCGGCGTCTTCGGGCGGGAGATCACTCGTCGTGCCCATGCCTGATGTTATGCCGCCCTGGTGAGCGTTGACGAGCCCGATCCGGTTCATGGCGACGGCGACAGGGGCTTCAACCGGCCACGTCGCCGCAACCGCCCCGTCCGGCTTGCCCGCCGGGCGCCGGGCTTCTAGAAGTCGGGCCATGGACATCGTTCTCCGCATCGGCACGCGCGGCAGCGCCCTTGCCCTCGCCCAGGCCGAGGAGACGCGGCGGCGTCTGATCGCGGCGCATCCGGCCCTGGCGGCGCCCGGCGCGGTCGAGATCGAGGCCGTCCGCACCACCGGCGACCGGGTGCAGGACCGGCCGCTGTCCGAGATCGGCGGCAAGGGGCTGTTCACCAAGGAGATCGAGGACGGCCTGCTGGACGGCAGCCTGGACATCGCCGTCCATTCGATGAAGGACATGCCGACCCGGCTGCCGGACGGGCTGATCATCGGCGCCCTGCTGCCGCGCGAGGACCCGCGCGACGCCTTGTTCGCCCGCGACGAGGCCCTGACCGGCCCGGCCAGCCTGGCGACGCTGAAGCCGGGCGCTGTGGTCGGCACCTCCGGCCTGCGACGACAGGCGCAGCTGCTGGCGCTGCGGCCCGACCTGCGGGTGGTGCCGTTCCGCGGCAATGTCGACACCCGCCTGGCCAAGCTGGATGCCGGCACGGTCGACGCCACCCTGCTGGCACTCGCCGGGCTGAAGCGCCTGGGCAAGGCCGACCGGGTCTCCGCCGTGCTCGACCCGCAGGAGATGCTGCCGGCCGTGGCCCAGGGCGCCATCGGCATCGAATGCCGCGAGGCGGACGAGCGGGTGCTGGCCCTGCTGTCCGCCATCCATGACCGCGACACCGGCGACCGGGTGGCGGCCGAGCGGGCTTTGCTGACGGCGCTCGACGGCAGCTGCCGCACCCCGATCGCAGCGCTGGCCGAGCTGGGGCCCGGCGACACGCTGACGCTGATTTCCCGCGTTGCCCTGCCGGATGGCAGCGAGATGCATGAGGACCGGCGCGAGGGTCCTCGATCCGAGGCGGCGCGGCTGGGCACCGAGGCCGGCGAGGCCCTGCGCCGCCGCATCGGCCCGCGCTTCCTGGCCGGATGAGGGCCCGCCGGATGGACGCGACCGGATGACGCGCTGGCTGGTCACCCGGCCGCGGGAAGAGGCCGAGCGCTTCGCCGACGCGATGCGCGACCGCGGCCTCGACCCGGTGGTCGCTCCGATCCTGGAGATCGAGCCGGTCGATCCCGGCCCGATCGACCTCGGCGACGTGCAGGCGGTGCTGGCCACCAGCCGCAACGGCATCGACGCCTTCGCCCGGCGGGTCAGGCGGCGCGACCTGCCGGTGCTGGCGGTCGGCGACGCCACCGCCGAGCTGGCCCGGTCGCTCGGCTTCCGCGACGTTGCCAGTGCCGCCGGCGACGGCGACGACCTGGCCGAGCTGGCCCTCGCCCGGCTGAACCCCGCGGGCGGCGCGCTGCTGCACCCCTCGGGCGAGGACGTCGCCCGCGACCTGGCCGAGCTGCTTGGCCCCGCCGGCTTCACCGTGCGGCGGCTCGTGCTGTACCGCGCCCGGCCGGCGGCGGCGCTGCCGCCGGTGGCGGTGGCGGCCCTGGCCGACCCCGGCTTGGCGGGGGTGGTGTTTTTCTCTCCCCGCACCGCGAAGGTCTTTGCTACCCTCGCGGCCCGGGTCGAATTGACCCATCGCCTCGCCGGGCTGACGGCGGTCTGCCTGAGCCCGGCCGTCGCCCAGGCGCTGGATCCGTCGCCCTGGCGGGCGGTGCGAATCGCGGACAGGCCGGATTCGCCGTCGCTGCTGGCGCGGCTTTCCGATTTTTCCGCTGAGCAAGAGACGAGGACGGCGAACGGTATGGACCCGACCCCCGACAAGCCAGGCGAAGCAGCGGCCCCCGGCCCTGACTCCCAGCAGCCGGACGACGCGTCGGCCCCTTCTCAGGCTCAGCCCGAGTCCCCCGACAAGGCCGGCGAACCCACCGCACCGCTTCCGGAGGATGCCCTGGCGCTTCCGAGCGAAGGGCCGCTGACCCCGACCGAGCGGGTGATCGAGGCCTTCGGCGGCATCCGCCCGATGGCGGCGAAGCTGACCGTGCCGGTCACCACGGTGCAGGGCTGGAAGCGGCGCAACGCCATTCCGGAGCAGCGCCACGCCGACATCCTGGCCGCGGCCAAGACCCACGGCATCGCGCTCGACCCGGCCGAGCTGGCGCGCACCCGCCCGGCGACGCCGGAAGAAGGCACGCCCGAACCGGCCGAGCTGTCCGAGCCGGAGAACCCGCCCGGCCCGCCGCGCGTCGGCCCGCCGACCGTCCCACCGCCGCCCCCGGCCGAGCCGCCGGGCAATGTCGCGAGATCAGCCTGGACCGCGGCGATCGTCGCCATCGTTGCCGCCGCCATCTCGGCCACGGCGCCGGTCTGGTCGCCGAAGATCTTCGGCTCGGCCAGCCCGGCCCCGGCGCCGCAGGGCTCGCCGAATTTGGGCGACCGCATCGCCTTCATCGAGAAGCGCCTCGCCGACCTGCCATCCGGCACCGCCGAGGCGATCGACGGGGTGAGCAAGCGGGTCGAGGCGCTGGAGAAGCCGGCCGGCGGCCCGATCGATCCCGCCGCGATCGAGAAGGGCCGCGCCGACCTGGCCGCGCGGGTCGACGCGATCCAGCAGAAGCTGGACCAGCTGGCCGGCACGGCACCGCAGCAGGCCCAGCCGCAGCAACAGCCCGCTCCGGCAGCCCCCGCGCCGGCCCCCGAGGCCGTGGCGGCGCTGGAGGCCCGGGTCGCGGCGCTGGAATCGGCCCAGGCCGCGGTCAAGACATTGGGCGACACCGTCGCCACGTTGTCGTCCGGGTCCCAGGCCAATGGCAGCACCCTGGCGGCGCTGCAGCAGCAGGTCGACGCGGTCAAGACGACGGTCGAGCGGCTGCGCAACAGCGACACCGGCGCCCAGGCGCTGAGCCTGGCCGCCGGCCAGCTGCGCAGCGCCCTGGACACCGGCGCGCCGCTGGACGAGACGCTGGCCCTGCTGCGCGGCCTGGCGCAGAACGACCCCGGCCTGGCCAATGCCGTGGCGGCGCTGGAGCCGGCGGCGAAGGGCGTGCCCAGCCGAGCCGCCTTGGCCACCGGCTTCGTCCAGGCGGCCGAGGCGGCGCGCAAGGCCGACCAGCCGGAGAGTGGCGACTGGGTCGACCGCAGCCTGTCCGTGGTGCAGGACCTGGTCACGGTCCGCCCGGCCCCAGGCGAGGTCGAGGGCACCGGCACCGACGCCGTGCTGGCCCGGGCCGAAGGCCGGCTGCAGCGCGGCGACCTGGCCGGCGCGGTCGAGGCGACCAAGGGTCTGAACGGCCCCGCGGCCTCGGCCATGGCCCCTTGGCGCAGCCAGGCCGAGGCCAGGCTTTCGGCCGAATCGGCGCTGCAGAGCCTGTCCGCCCTGGCCGTGCAGCGCCTGGCGGCGGCGAGCAACGCCGCGGCCGGTTCCGGTGACACCCAGCCCCCGAAGGCGCCATGAAGCGTCTGCTGAGCTACGCCCTCAAGCTGGCCATCCTGATCGCGGTCGCGGTCTGGCTGGCGGACCGGCCGGGCCATGTCGAGATCCAGTGGCAGGGCCGGGTGATCGAGACCTCGGTCGCGGTGCTGGTGGCGGCCGCGGCGGCGCTGATGCTGCTGGCGGCCTGGCTGTACCGTCTCTGGCGCTCGCTGCGCCGGGCCCCGGGCCGCTTCGTCGAGGGCCGCCGCTTCGCCCGCCGCGAGAAGGGCTATCGCGCCCTGACCCGCGGCATGGTCGCGGTCGCCGCCGGCGATGCCGAGGCGGCGCGGCGCTTCGCCCGCAAGGCCGACGTGCTGCTGGACGAGCCGCCGCTGACCCTGCTGCTGTCCGCCCAGGCGGCGCAGCTGGCCGGCGACGACACCGCCGCGACCCGCTATTTCGAGGCGATGCTGCGCCGGCCGGACATGGAGTTCCTGGGCCTGCGCGGCCTGTTGAACCAGTCGCTGCGCCACAAGCAATCGGCGCAGGCGCTGGAGATGGCGCAGCGTGCCCGGTCGCTGCGGCCGGACGCGGCCTGGACCCACCGCGCCTGCTTCGACCTGGAGGTGGCGCAGCACCGCTGGGCCGACGCCCAGCTCAGCCTCGCCCATTCGGTGCGGGTCAAGGCGATCTCGGCCGAGGACGGGCGCCGCTTCAAGACCCGCATCCTGGTCGAGCGCAGCCGCGAGGCCGAGGACTCCGGCAACCTGTCCCAGGCGCTGGACTTCGCCCACAAGGCGGTCGGGCTGGAGCCGGACTTCGTGCCGGCGGCGCTGCAGGAGAGCACGCTGCTGCAGCGCACCGGCCGCGAACCCCAGGCCGCGCGCCTGCTGGAGAAGAGCTGGGGCCGCGCGCCGCATCCGGAGATCGCCCGCGCCTATGCCGCGCTCGGCCCCGCCGACGAGGGCACGCTGCTGAAGGTGAAGCGGCTGGAGAAGCTGGTGCGGCTGCGGCCGGATTCGGCGACCGGCCTCATGACCCTGGCCGAGGCCGAGCTGTCGGCCCAGCTGTGGGGCAGCGCCCGCACCCATCTGCTGAAGGCCGAGCAGGTGGGGCCGTCGCGCCGCGTCTACCGCCTCCTGGCCGATCTGGAGACCGCCGAGCGCAACGACCCGATCGCGGCGCGCAGCTGGCTGGCCAAGGCGCAGACCGCGGCCCCGGACGAGGTCTGGGACTGCGATTCCTGCGGTGCCCAGGCCCAGCGCTGGTCGGCGCTGTGCAATCATTGCCACGGCTTCGACACGCTGGCCTGGCGCCTCCCCGGTCCCGCCCGTGGCCTGCCGCCGACGCCGGTCGAGATCGACGCCTTCCTGCCCGCGCCGGTGCCGCCGGCCGGCAGCACGGCCGTGGTCCCGGCCGCCACGGCCTAGGCCGCGCCGGCCGTTGACGCTGCGGCGTGCGCCCTGTATAGGGTGCCCGCCCTGCGGCGCCGAAGTAGCTCAGGGGTAGAGCAACTGATTCGTAATCAGTAGGTCCGGGGTTCAAATCCCCGCTTCGGCACCATTCTTCCCGTCCGGCAATCCGTCCTCGCTCGGCCTCGTGATCACATTTTGGATCGGGCACGCGCGTTCTGCCGTACGCCTCACCACTTTTCGTCAAGTGTGTCCTGAGCAGGAGCTTGGCCGACAATTTTGTGCCGTCCGTGCCACCCATGATCTCATTCGCGATTCCGGCCAGCGGCGACAGCTTTGCTGATCCACGTTCGACGCTTTTCGAGCGCGGCGTGACAAGCGGGCCTCAAGCGTGCTATACTTCAAATGTTTCTACGAAGAACAATATTCAACGCTGGATTTCAAGAGACTCGCGCAACACTGGCCGCAGGCAGGTCATGCCTATCATGACAATACGCCAACTATCAAAACATCTTTAGTACGCTTGGCTTGGCTGATTTCGTATTCGAGTTTTCAAAAGGATATAATTGATATGGCACAGAAAACCACGGCACCCGACGCAGCGCCTCTTGGCGGAGCGGAGTTCGATGCCGCCTTCCTCCCACAAACGCTGCGGGAACTGGAGCCGGGCAACGACGAAGCGATCCTTCGCGCGCTATCGGCAGTGCAGGATCTGGAAATGCCGATGGAACGGCTAATAGCGCTACGCAATGAGCGCTACCCGGACAGCCGGCCCCGATACTGGGGCATCGTGAATTTCGATTTGCATTCGGTGAAGCCCCGCCTGTTCGTGTTCGATGTCGGCAGCCGCCAGACCGTCCCCTATCTCTGCGCCCACGGCAAGGGGTCCGAGGGACCGACGGATGACGGAATCGCCAATGTCTTCTCTAACGTCGAAGGGTCGAATGCGACCTCCCTGGGCATCTACCGATGCGCGGAAACATACTCCGGCCACAATGGTTACTCGCTCCGTCTCGACGGGCTGGAGGAGACAAATTCGCGGGCCCGAGCGCGAGCGATCGTCATCCACGGCGCGGATTACGTGTCCGAGAAATTCGCCGAAAAGCACGGCCGGATCGGCAGGAGCGATGGCTGCCCGGCGCTGGATCACAAATTTTCCACCACCGTTATCGATCAGATGAAGCAGGGATCATTATTGCTCCATTGGAAGACACCGTGAACAGGCGGCTGGGCCAGCTCTGAGATTAGCCCGCCGCCATCATCTCCACCTCGCCCTCAGTCAGGCCGACGGACGCCGCAGCAGCGCGAATGCCGCCCCAGGGTGGCGTCGCCGATCGGGATGCCTTCGGCGGCGCGGCGCCGGCGGGTCCGGCCCCGATCAGCGGCCCCCTCCCCGTGCTGTTGCCTTGGCTTTGCCGGGCGGTATAGCGTGCGGCCGGGTCGATGGACCCGCCGCCAAAGGGGTGCGCCATGATCGACGATCCGCCGCTGCTGACCATCCGCCGCCGCTTCGCCCGGCCGGACCCGGCGCTGGTCGAGGCCTTGCAGGGCATCCAGACCGGCTTCGCCGTCGACGCCATGGACGGCTCGGGCGCGCTGCACCATCGGATCAAGCCGGTCGATCCCGCCGGCTTCGTCGGGGTCGCGGTGACCTGCGACTGCGGCCCGGCCGACAACCTGGCGGTGTTCGCCGCGCTCGACATCGCCGGGCCGGGCGACGTGCTGGTCTGCGCCGCCGGCGGCTATGAGGGCACGGCGGTGATCGGCGACCTGGTCGCCGGCATGGCCCGCAACAAGGGCGCGGTGGCGCTGGTGACCGACGGGCTGGTGCGCGACCTGGCCGGCCTGCGCCAGGTCGGGCTGCCGGTGTTCGCGGCCGGCATCACCCCGAACTCGCCGACGCGGCAGGGGCCGGGCACGGCCGGGCTGCCGGTCGTGATCGGCGGGGTGCGCGTGGAGTCCGGCGACGTGCTGGTCGGCGACCTCGACGGCGTGGTGGTGATCCCCCGGGCGCGGCTGGCCGCGGTGGTGGACCGCCTGGCCACGATCCGGCAGAAGGAGGCGGCGCTCGACGCCGCGGTGCGCGGCGGCCTGACCATGCCGGACCTCGCCCGCCGCATCCTCGACTCCGACCGGGTCCGCTCGGTCGATTGAATCCGTAAGATCGTTCCCCGCTATGAGTCGCGACACTGCAGTGATGACCACCCTCGCGCCTGGTTCCGGGCCCAGCCTGGGACGCTTCAGTCCCGGGCGCCGCCGCTGTCACCGCCTGCTGGCGCTGCTGCTGGGAGTGGCCGTCTTCGTCGTCGACACCTTCACCGACGTCACCGGCGCCATTGCCGTGCTGTATGTGGTGGTGCTGCTGATCGCCGCCGACACCCTGTCGCGGCGCGGCCTCATCCTGCTGGCGGCAACCTGCGCCGGCCTTGCCGCCGCCGCCTTCCTGGCCATGCATGGCCTGGAGCCCGATGTCTCGGCCGCGGTCCGCTTCGGCATCTCGCTGGCCGCGATTGCGATCACCGCGGCCCTGCTGCTGCGCGACCAGGCATCGAAGCGGTCGCTGGTGGCGGCGAACGCCGCCCTGGCCCGCAGCGAGAGGCGCTACCGGTCGATCTTCGAGCAGGCGCCGGTCGCGCTGTGGGAGCAGGACTATTCCGAGGTCAGGGCGATGCTGACGACGCTGCGGCAGCAGGGCGTGCAGGATCTCGCCGCCCATGCCCGCGCATATCCGGCCTTCGCCAGGGACTGCATCCGCCGGATCCGGACCGTGCATGCCAACGACGCGACGGCGGAGCTGCTGCGGCTGTCGTCGCCGTCCGAGGCGCTGGGCCCGCTCGAGCGCTTCCTGCCGGCCGACGACCCGGCCCTGCTGGCGGTCCTGACCGCAGTGGCCGAGGGCGGCAGCCAGTTCGAGGGCAGGGGGAAGCTGGTCGCCGCGGACGGGCAGGTGCTGACCGTCCTGCTGGGCATCGCCTTCCCCGACGACGCGGACGAGTTCGGCCGCGTCGTCGTCGCCACGGTGGATGTGACCCAGCGCGAGCAGATCCAGCAGACCCAGCTCGCGGCCCAGGCCGAGCTGGCGCGGGCGTCGCGGGCGGCGACGGTCGGCGCGCTGTCGGCCTCGATCGCGCATGAGATCAACCAGCCGCTCGGCGCCGTGGTGATGAACGCCCAGACCTGCCTGCGCTGGCTCGGCAAGGATCCGCCCGATGTCGAGGCAGCGGTGCGGGCGGCGGAGCGGACGGTGCGGGACGGCCGGCGGGCCGCCGAGATCGTGCAGCGCACCCGCGGCCAGCTGGTGCGCGACCAGCGCAACGACGAGGCGACCGATCTGCGCGCGCTGATCGAGGAGACGATCGCGCTGCTGGAGACCGAGCTGAGCACCCACGAGGCGACAGTCGTGACGCAGTTCGCGCCCTCGCTCCCGCCGATCCGGGCCGATCGCGTGGCGCTGCAGCAGGTGCTGATCAACCTGATGACCAACGGGCTCCACGCCATGGTCGAGACGGCGGCCCCCGCGCGCGAGCTCACGGTCAGCGTCGACGGTCCCGCGGCGCCCGACGCAGAGGTACGCGTGTCGATCCGCGATCGCGGCAAGGGCATTCCCGACGACGTGCAGGCCCGGCTGTTCGAGCCGTTCTTCACGACCAAGCGGGGCGGCATGGGAATGGGGCTTGCGATCTGCCGCTCGACGATCGAGACATATGGCGGCCGATTGACGGCCAGGACTCACGAGCAGGGGGGAGCGGTGTTCGAGTTCGCGCTGCCGGCGGACACTGCGGAAGAGTCATGAAAGCACCAGCCGGAACTGCACCCGTCACCACGCCCCTCGTCATCGTCGTCGATGACGACGAAGGCATCCGCGAGGCCTTGACCGATCTGCTGCGCTCGGTCGGGGTCGAGACGAAGAGCTTCGGCTCGACCCGGGAGCTGCTCGACGCCGCCCCCACCGACCGACCCGGCTGCCTGATCCTCGATGTCCGCCTGCCGGGGATCAGCGGGCTCGACCTTCAGGCCCAGCTCGCGCGCAACGGCAACACCCGCCCGATCATCTTCATGACCGGCCATGGCGACATCCCGATGAGCGTGCGGGCGATGAAGGCCGGGGCGACGGATTTCCTGACCAAGCCGTTCCGCGACCAGGACATGCTGGATGCCGTGGCCGCCGCCATCGACAAGGACATGGCGCAGCGCCGGGATGCCGCGGCGGCGAAGGAGGTGGCGGCGCTGGCGGCCACCCTGACCCCGCGCGAGACCGAGGTCATGGCGGCGGTGGTGAAGGGGCTGATGAACAAGCAGATCGCCGGCCTGCTGGGCATCAGCGAGATCACGGTCAAGCTGCACCGCGGCAACGTCATGCGGAAGATGGCGGTCCGGTCGGTCGCCGACCTGGTGCGGAAGGCGGAGCTGCTGGAGCGGTGACGCCGGGCTGGACGAACCGCCGCTTCGTCCTGGACCTATGTATGGTATCTGCCCGGCGACACCTCGCCTATCTAGGAGGGGCGGGCCGAAGTCCCGCCTTGCCGTCCGCAGAGGTATCGTGTCCCATTCCCCCGTCATCGCCGTCATCGACGACGACCAGGCCATCCGCGAAGCGCTGGAGGACCTCCTGTCCTCGCTGGGCTACCGCGCGTTGCCGTTCGCCTCGGCGGAGGATTTCCTGGCCTTTCCGGGCCGGTCCGCGGTGGCCTGCATGGTGGTGGATGTCCGGATGGGGGGCATGACCGGCCTGGATCTGCAGGCGCAGCTGAACGCGCAGGGCAAGCCGGCCCCGATGATCTTCATGACCTCCTACACCGACCAGGCGACGCGGTCGAAGGCCCTGGCCGGCGGCGCCCATGGCTTCCTGGAGAAGCCGGTCGACGCCGAGGTGCTGATCGGCTGCCTGGCCTCGGCACTGCGGCACGAAGCCCACTGATCCCGGGCCATCGGCGACCTATACCTAGGTCTATCGCCCGCCACCGAAACGCCTGCCCGCGCAAACCACAGTGGAATGGGTCCGCCCCGGGCCGTCCGCCATGCTGTGACCGTCTCGACGATCACGGAGTGGAGGAGGTGATGTTCTGGAGCGGATCGGGCGCCTTCATTCGGCGCCATGCCGAAACCGGCAATGCCCAGTATTTCAGCTGGACCGTCTCATTCGCGTCCCGCCGCGACGCGTCGGGCAGCCGCTGGCTGGACGTCTTGCACCTGTCGTGCTCGCGACAGTCGCTCGGCCCGTCGGAGGAGCGGCAGGCGGGAGAGTTCGAGATTCGGCTCACCGCCCGGGACGGTGTCGGCGACGACGGCACGGACCACCTGCTCCGCCTGCGCGCCTCGGCCTGGGCCATCGACCTCTGGATCGCGGCCGCCGGCCCGGTGGCCGGATCCGGGCGGAGGTCCCGGCGCCAGGATCTTCTGCCCGCGGCCCGGCCGGCGATCGAAGACGACGCCTTGGACGGCACGCCGCTGCCCGACGGCGGAACCTTCGTCCTCGACGGACCCGGCGCCTCCTATCACGGATGATCGCCACCGGGCGTCGGACACGACAGGCCCCAGCGAGAAACAGAGCCGCGGAGCGAGGGATCGCTCCGCGGCTCTGTCGCTTTATCGGCTGGAGCCCGGCTCCGACCCATACCAAAGTGTCTGTCCGGCGACCGGAATGCACGGTTCCGACAGTCCTCCTGTAGAATGGAGGCAGGGCCGGGGTCCGCCGTACCGTCCATCTCGTGGTCCCGACGACAATGCTTCCGGGTCGCTCGGAGACCTCCCGCGATACTCAACAAACGAGGTGGCCTCATGTCTCCGTTCAAGAGCAAGCGCATCCTCCTGCTGGCCTCGCTGCTGGCCTCCGTCGCCCCCGCCGCCGCGTCGGCCGCGCCCGCTGCGCCGATCAAGAACATCGTGCTGGTCCACGGCGCCTGGGTCGACGCTTCCGGCTGGAAGCCGGTCTACGATATCCTGACCAAGGACGGCTTCCACGTGACCATGGTGCAGCAGCCGCTGACCAGCCTCGCCGACGACGTCGCCGCCACCAAGCGGGTCCTCGACCAGCAGGACGGGCCGACCGTCCTGGTGGCCCACAGCTATGGCGGGTCGATCATCACCGAAGCCGGCGAGGACCCGCATGTCGCCGCCCTGGTCTATGTCGCGGCCCATGCGCCCGATGTCGGCGAGGACGAAGCCGCCCTCGGCAAGAAGACGCCGAGCGTCACCTCRCARGTGCCCGGCGCGGTGGTGAAGACGGCSGACGGCTACACCTATCTGCGGCCRGACCTCTTCCCCTCGCATTTCGCCGCCGACCTGCCGCTCGACCAGGCGAAGTTCGAGGCCCAGTCCCAGGTTCTGACCGCGGCGGCGGTGTTCTCCACCCCGATGACGGTCGCAGCCTGGAAGACCAAGCCGAGCTGGGGCATCGTCGCGGCCGCTGACAAGATCATCAGCCCGGATCTCGAGCGCTTCTACTACGAGCGCGCCCACAGCCACATCACGGTGATCGAGGGCGCCAGCCACTCGGTCTACGAATCCCGCCCGAAGGAGGTCGCCGCCGTCATCGAGCAGGCGGCTCGGTCGGCTGAGACGGTCGCAGCCAAGTAAATCACCCCTGCCGCCGGGCCCGCCGAGCGGGTCGGGCGAGCCCGATCTCTCGCTGCCGGAGAATAAGCCATGACCGTCCGATCGGAGGTCCCGGCGCAACGCGCGTGGGACACGGGAAGACAATCCCGTGAACAGCGCCTGGCCGCGGCCGGCCGCTACACCCGGGGCAAGCTGGTCGCGCCCGATGATGCGACCAAGCTGCTCGAGGCGGTGCTCCGCCCGGGAGATCGCGTCTGCCTGGAGGGCGACAACCAGAAACAGGCGGATTTCCTCGCTCGCAGCCTCGCCGCGGTGGATCCGAACACCGTCCGGGACCTGCACATCGTGCAGTCCGGGCTGGTCCTTGCCGAGCATCTCGACCTGTTCGAGGCCGGGATCGCCCGCCGGCTCGACTTCTCCTATTCGGGGCCGCAGGGCGCAGCGCTGGCGCGAGCGCTCAACGCCGGAAAGATCGAACTCGGCGCGATCCACACCTATCTCGAGCTGTTCTCGCGCTACTTCGTCGACCTGACACCGCATGTGGCGCTGACCGTCGCGCGCTGCGCCGATCGCGACGGCAATCTCTATATGGGGCCGAACACGGAAGACTCTCCGGTGGTGATCGAGGCCACGGCGTTCAAACAGGGCATTGTCATCGCCCAGGTGAACGAGATCGTCGACAAGGTGCCGCGCGTCGACGTGCCCGGCGATCGCGTCGACTTCGTGGTCGTCGCGCCCGAGACTTTCTATGTCGAGCCGCTGTTCACCCGCGACCCGGCGCAGATCACCGAGACCCAGATTCTGACCGGGATGCTGGCGATCCGCGGGATCTACGAGGAATACGGCGTCCGGCGGCTGAACCACGGGATCGGGTTCAACACCGCCGCGATCGAGCTGCTGCTGCCGACCTATGCCGAGCGGCTGGGCCTGAAGGGGCGCATCGCCACCCATTTCGCCCTAAACCCGCACCCCACCCTGATCCCGGCGATCGAGACCGGCTGGGTGCAGCAGATCCACAGCTTCGGGTCGGAGGTGGGAATGGACGCGTATATGCGCGCCCGCCCGGACATCTTCTTCACCGGCCGGGACGGCTCGATGGCCTCGAACCGCATGTACTGCCAGGCCGCCGGTCTGTACGCGACCGACCTCTTCATCGGGTCGACCCTGCAGATCGACCTGCAGGGCAACAGCTCGACGGTGACGCGCGACCGGATCGCCGGCTTCGGCGGCGCGCCGAACATGGGCTCCGATCCGCATGGCCGGCGCCATGCCAGCGAAGCCTGGCTGAAGGCGGGACGAGAGGCGGCGGACGGGCAGAGGCAGCTGCCGCGCGGCCGCAAGCTGGTGGTCCAGATCGTAGAGACCTTCGGCGACAAGCTGGTCCCGACTTTCGTTGAGCAACTCGATAGCGTGCAACTCGCCGAGACGCTCCGCCTCGATCTGCCGCCGGTGATGATCTACGGCGACGACGTGACCCACATCGTCACCGAGGAAGGGATCGCGAACCTCCTGCTGTGCCGCACTGCCTATGAGCGCGAGCAGGCGATCCGCGGCGTGGCCGGGTATACGCCGGTCGGCCGCGCCCGCGACCGCCGCGTGGTCGAGGAACTGCGGGCACGCAAGGTGATCCGGCGGCCGGAGGATCTCGGCATCGATCCGCTCGACACCCACAAGAGCCTGCTCGCCGCGCACTCCGTGAAGGAGCTGATGCACTGGTCGGGCAATCTCTATGACCCGCCCCGCAAGTTCCGGAACTGGTAGGAGGCTGCCATGGTGATCATCAAGCTTCGATACGCCCCCGGCCGGCCGGCTGCAGGGCACATCGAGAGCGCCATCGTCGGCGTCGTTGCATCCGGCAATCTCGAAGTGCTGCTCGAGCGCACGCTGCCGGACACCGAGTGCTCGGTCGAGATCGCCACGCCGGTGCGCGGCTATGACGAGGTCTGGCAGGCGGTCGTCGCCGATTTCGTCGAGCGCGCCTCCCCGGGCGGGCTCCGCATCTCGATCAATGACGGCGGGGCCCGGCCGGATACGGTCGCGCTGCGGCTGATGCAGGGCGTCCGGATGATGGAGGCGGCCCGATGAATGATAACGCGATCCGCCAGTCTGGCAGCCGCGACACCGCGAGCTGGTTCCTGGCCTCCGCCCGCGAGCGTCTCGCCGGCCTGCTCGACCCGGGCAGCTTCATCGAGATCCTGCCGCCGTCGGACCGAATCCAGAGCCCGCATCTGGCGCTGTTCGACCTCCCCGCGGCGTTCGACGACGGCATGATCATCGGGCACGGGCGCCTCGACGGTCGGGAGGTGCTGGTCGCCGCCCAGGAAGGGCAGTTCATGGGCGGCACCTTCGCCGAGGTGAGCGGGGCGAAGCTGGTCGGCCTGCTTCGGGCGGCGCGCGACCGTGCCGATCTTCCCGTCCTGCTGCTGCTCGACAGCGGCGGCGTGCGGCTGCAGGAGGCCAATGCCGGTGAGCTCGCCGTCGCCGAGGTGATGCGGGCGATCGCCGAGGCCCGCAGCGCCGGCGTCGCGGTCATCGCCCTCGTCGGCGGGCGGGCAGGGGCCTTCGGCGGCGCCGGCCTCACCGCCGCCACCTGCTCGGGGATCGCGATCTCCGAGCAGGGACGGCTCGGCGTCACCGGCCCCGAGGTGATCGAGACCAATCAGGGCGTCGAGGAGTTCGACTCCAAGGACAAGGCCCTGGTCTGGAGCGTCACCGGCGGCCGGACGCGCCGCCTGATCGGGGGCGCCGACGCCTATGCCACGGACACGATGGCCGGCTTTCGCGAGGCCGCGCTCGCCCTGCTCGAGCGAGTGCCGGCGTTCGATCTGCGGACGCTGCAGGCCGAGCAGGAAAGGCTCGCGGCGCGGCAGGCCCGGCTCGGCGGCTGCAGCAGCGCCACCGAAATGTGGGCCATCCTCGGCATCGCCGATCCGGAGGGCGTCCGGGACATGGACGACGAGGCGTTCGCCGCACTGGCCGCCAAGGTGAAAGGACTGGATCATGACGGTCGATGAGATCCTGGCGGGGCTGTTCCCCGCCGGGCACGACGTGGTCGTGCGCCCCGACAAGCTGATTATGGGGGCCGGCCGGCGTGGGAAAGGCGGCACGGTCGAGGTGATTGGCATCGCCGGCGGAGAGCCGCTCGGGATCGACGGCGTCCTGCCCCTCGCCGAACGGGTGCTCCAGGTCATCGCAGCCGGCGGCGACACGCCGATCCTGGTGATGGTGGACACGCGCAGCCAGCGCATGGCCCGTCGCGACGAGATGCTCGGCCTCAACGAATATCTCGCGCATCTCGCCAAATGCCTGCTGCTGGCCAGCCGGGAAGGGCATCGCACGGTCGGGCTGAACCACGGCAAGGCGGCCGCCGGTGCATTCCTGGCCACCGGCCTGGCGACGGACGTCCTTGTCGCCTTGCCTGGCGCGGAGCCCGCCGTCATGGACCTGCCGTCGATGGCGCGGGTCACCAAGCTGCCGGAAGACAAGCTCCGGGCGCTGTCGCAGACGACCCCTGTCTTCGCGCCTGGCCTCGCCTCCATGACAGAAGTTGGAGCGGTGGCGGAGATTTGGGATCCGCGCCGGCCGCTCGACGCCCAGCTCGAAACGGCCCTGGCGGGCAGCTCGGGCCACGACGCCAGGGATGCGCTCGGTGCCGCGCGCGGCGGCCGGCGCCTGGCGTCGGAGCTGGCTCGGCGTGTGGCGGCGCAGGTCGTCGAGAGCCGTCGTGCTGCAGCGTCATGACCTGCTGCGCGTGACGCCGGACGGGTGGCCGGCGGTGCTGGCCGCGTCGCCCGGCTTCCAGGACCTGGAGTACGGGCCGCGCCGGCTCGTAGCCGGCTGGGCGGAACGCGGCTGGCCGGTGATCGCACGCCGTCCGGCCGCCGAAGAGGGGGAGGGCGGCGTCGCCGTCGGCCTGCCCCTGCCGCCGGCCTACGGCAAGCTGCGCATTGCGCTGTCCATTCCCGCCGGGCTGGTGGCGGAGCCCGTCGCCGCCGTCCCGCTGAGCGCGGCGGTGGCCTCTGTCCCTGCCGCTTGGGGGTCCCAGGTGGACGGGTTGATCGCCCTGGGCGAGCGGCTGGCGCTGGCGCCGTTTCTGTTCGGGGCGCTGCTCTGGCAACGCCTGACGGGTCTGCCCTATCTGCGGTCCGGATCGGATATCGACCTGATCTGGCCCAGGCCGAAGGCGGAGATCCTGCCCGATCTCCTCGACGGCCTCGACCGGTTGGACACCACTGGCCCGGTCCGGCTCGACGGTGAGATCACGCTCGACGCCGGGAGCGGGGTGAACTGGCGGGAGCTTCGCCAGGAATTCCGCCGGCCCGACGGGGCCGTGCTCGTCAAATCCATGGACGGAGCGGACATCCGATGCGTGCACACTCTTTTCGCCTGAGCCGTCCGGCGCGGGACGTCGGCATCGCGCCCCGGCCGCCAATATCCGGCCTTCCCATTGCCGTCGCCGAGCGGCTGGGCGACATCGCTTCCGCGGCGCTCTTGGCTGAGCTGGAGACCTGGCCGAAGCCCGGCCTGGTGAGCCATGTCGACAGTGGCAGCCATGATGACATGGACCACACCACCTTCCGGCGCAGCGCGGCTGCGATCCGCCCCTTCTTTGCCCGCCTGGCGATCGCCGGCGCGGCGGGGGCGGAGATGGAGCGACTCCGCCGGATCGGCCGGGATGCCGAGGAGGCGATGCTCGCAGCGACCGGCGGCGTGAACACCCATCGCGGCGCAATCTTCGGCCTCGGGCTGCTCTGCGCCGCGGCCGGAGCAGCCTCGGCGGAAGGCGCGCCGGCGCGTCTGTCGGCCACGCAACTGACCGACATCGTCGCCCAGTGCTGGGGCGACGATATCCTGCGCGGTCCGATCCCGCTCCGCAGCAACGGCAGCGGCGTGTTGCGCCGGTTCGGGGCAGGCGGTGCCCGCGCGGAAGCCGCGGCAGGATTCCCGCAGCTCCGAGAAATCGGGCTGCCTGGCCTCCGGCGGGGACGCGCTCTCGCTGGTGACGAGGACGCCGCGCGCGTCCAGGCCTTCTTCGCCCTGATGGCCGAGGTCGAGGACACCAATCTGCTTCATCGCGGCGGCGGAGCGGGCTTGCAGGACGCGCAAGATGCTGCACGACGGTTCCTGGGTGACGGCGGCGTGGGGCGGGGCGATTGGGAGGCCCGCGCGGTGGCGATCCATCACGAGTTCGTCCGGCGGCGCCTCAGCCCAGGCGGATGCGCGGATCTGCTCGCCGCGACGATCTTCCTCGATGCGGTCGAGCGTTGGCTGTGACGGGCGTCGTCATCCTCTGCTCCGGCCAGGGCGCCCAGGCCGCAGGCATGTTCGATCTGCTCGTCGAAGCGCCAGAGGCGGCGCCGGTCTTCGCGGCCGCCCGCCGCGTGCTCAACGGTGGCGATCCAAGGGGCTTGGTCCGTCAGTCGAGTGAAGCCGAGCTGCATGCCAACAGGACGGCCCAGATCCTCTGCTGTACCCAGGCACTGGCCTTCTGGGCGGTGCTGGGTCCAGCCTCGCATCGTCCCATTACAGTTGCGGGCTATAGCGCCGGCGAGCTGGCCGCTTGGGCCATCGCCGGCATCATCGATGCGGCGACCGTCCTGGACCTGACCGCCCGACGGGCCGTTCTGATGGACGAGGCTTCGCGCAGCGCATCGGGGCTCGCCGCGGTGCTGGGCCTGCCGCGACCGGAGATCGAGGCGATCTGCCGGGCGCATGATCTCCACATCGCCATCGTCAACGGACCCCTGCATGTCCTCGTCGGCGGCGCCGTCGCCGATCTGGAGCCGGCCTTGGCAGAGGCCGAGCAGCGGGGGGCGAGCCGCGTCGTCAGGTTGCCTGTGTCGATCGCGTCGCACACGCCGTTGCTACGCGACGCCAGCGAGCGATTCGGTGAGCTGCTTCAGCAGCGGGTCGCCGGGATGCACCTGCCATCGGCGGGCGTGCGGCTGATCAGCGGCGTCGACGGTGCGCCCGTCCTGCGCCTGCGAGATGGGCTGCAGAAGCTCGCCTTGCAGGTCCGGCAGACCGTCGACTGGGCGGCCTGCATGGAGTCCTGCCGCGCCGCTCGCCCGCAGCGCGTGCTTGAGCTGGGCCCCGGAGACGCCCTGGCGAGGATGGCCGGCGAGGCGATGCCGGACATCGCCGTCCGCAGCGTCACGGCATTCCGATCGCTGGACGGCATCCGCCATTGGCTCGATGCCTGACGCCGCGCCTTCTGCAAGACCAAGGTATAGGTCTCCGCCAACGAACGCAGGGCATCGAAATCCCCATGTGCAATGGAGCGGTCTGCCGCCTCGAACCTAACCTGTGACGGCTTCGGAAATCACCATCCCTGCCTACAGAGGAGGTCGACCATGCGCCGCAAATTGCTTCTCGCCGCCGTGGGCGTGGTGGCCGGGATCTCCGGCTCTCTCTTCGTCCTCGGCACCGACGCTTTCGATCCCGTCTCCACCGCGGCGCCGATTTCGGTCGTGCCGCCCGTGCCCGTCGCCGAGGCGACTGTGACCAGGCAGGACGTGCCGATCGAGCTGGACGGGCTCGGCCGGGTCCAGGCCTTCAACACCGTCACCGTCCGCACCCAGGTCGAGGGGCAGATCCAGCAGATCGTCTTCAACCAGGGGCAGACGGTGCAGCAGGGCGACCTGCTGCTCACGATCGATCCACGGCTCACCCAGGCCAAGCTCGAGCAGGACCAGGCCACCCTGGCCCGCGACCAGGCGCATCTGGCCAATGCGCAGGCCAATCTCGGCCGCTACAAACCGCTGGAGCGCTCCGGCTACGCCACAGACCAGCAGGTCGACACCCAGCAGGCGATGATCGATCAGCTCCAGGCCTCGATCAAAGGCGACCAGGCGGTGATCGATCAGGACCAGGTCGAGCTCGGCTACACGAAGATCACGGCACCGATCAGCGGTGTCACCGGCTTCCGCCTGGTCGACGAGGGCAATGTCGTCCACCCGACCGACGCCAGCGGCCTGGTCACCATCGCCCAGGTCCAGCCGATCGCCGTCCTGTTCACGCTGCCGCAGGCGGCGCTGCCCGACATCCAGCGCCAGATGGCCAGCGCCGGCGCGGCCGGGCTGACGGTCGAGGCCTGGTCGCAGGACGGCGCGACCAGGCTCGACACCGGCAAGCTCGAGACCCTGGACAACACCGTCGACGCGGCCAGCGGCACGATCACGCTGCGGGCGGATTTCCCGAACGCGCAGAAGCTGCTGTGGCCTGGCGAGTTCATCGCGGCCCGGCTGGTCCTGCGGGTGCAGCATGACGGGCTGACCGTGCCCGCCGCGGTGGTGCAGCGCGGACCGGCCGGCGCCTTCGCCTGGGTGGTGCGGCCCGACGGGACGGTGGCGACGCAGCCGATCCAGGTGGCGCAGTCGGTGCGCGGGACGGCGCTGGTCACCGCCGGCCTGACGGCGGGCCAGACCGTGGTCAGCGACGGGCAGTACGGCCTGCAGCCGGGCGACACCGTGGTCGCACGCAGCCCGGACGACACCACCGGTGCGCCGCTGATGAACGCGCAGACCGACCAGCTGGGGATCCAGCCATGAGCAAGAGCACCGCGTCCGATGGCGGGCTGTCCGGCCCGTTCATCCGCCGGCCGATCGCCACCCTGATGCTGATGATCGGCCTCGTGCTGGTCGGCATCGTCGCCTATCGCTCCCTGCCGGTCGCGGCGCTGCCGTCGGTCGACCTGCCGACGATCCAGGTCACGGCACAGCTGCCCGGGGCCGACCCGGAGACCATGGCCTCCTCGGTGGCGACGCCACTGGAACGGCAGTTCGGCGAGATCCCCGGCCTGTCGCAGATGACCTCGGCCAGCGCGCTCGGCTTCACCCAGGTGACGCTGCAGTTCGACCCCTCGCGCACGGTGGACTCCGCCGCGGAAGACGTCCAGGCGGCGATCAACGCCGCCGGCGGCGACCTGCCGAAGACCATCCCGACGCCGCCGACCTACCGCAAGACCAACCCGGCCGACACGCCGATCCTGATCCTGGCGCTGACCTCCGACACCCTGCCGCTGACGACGGTCGACGACTATGCGGAAAGCATCCTGGCGCAGAAGCTGTCGCAGGTGCCGGGCGTCGGGCTGGTCACCATCGGCGGCCAGCAGCAGCCGGCCATGCGGGTCCAGGTGAACCCGCAGCAGCTCGCCGCCCAGGGCCTGACGCTCGAGGACATCCGCACCGCCCTGTCGTCGATCACGGTCGACGACCCGAAGGGCACGCTTGAAGGCAAGCAGCAGGCCTATGCGCTGCAGACCAACGACCAGCTGACCACGCTCGTCAGCTACAACCAGGCCATCATCGGCTACAAGAACGGCGCGCCGATCCGGGTCAGCGATATCGGCCATGCCGAGATCGGCCCGGCCAATGACCAGCTGGCCGCCTGGTACGGCCGCCAGCGCGGCATCATCCTGGCGGTCCAGCGCCTGCCGGGCGCCAATGTGATCCAGACTGTCGACAGCATCCGGCGCGAGCTGCCGCAGCTCGAGGCGTCGCTGCCGCCGGCGATCAGGGTCGCCGTGGTCTCCGACCGCACCACCACGATCCGCGCCTCGGTCGCCGACGTCCAGTTCACGCTGGTCCTGACCATCGGCCTTGTGGTCCTGACCATCCTCCTCTTCCTGCGGAACGTCTGGGCCACCATCATCCCGGGGATCGCGGTGCCGATCTCGATCGTCGGCACCTTCGCGGTGATGGCGGTGCTCGGCTACTCGCTCGACAACCTGTCGCTGATGGCGCTGTCGGTCGCGGTCGGCTTCGTGGTCGACGACGCAATCGTGATGGTCGAGAACATCGTCCACCACCTGGAGCGGGGCAAGACGCCGCTGCAGGCGGCCCTGGACGGCGCCGGGCAGATCGGCTTCACCATCCTGTCGATCTCGGTGTCGCTGGTGGCGGTGTTCATCCCGCTGCTGCTGATGGGCGGCGTCATCGGCAAGCTGTTCCAGGAGTTCGCCGTCACCGTCGCCGTCGCCATCGCCGTCTCCGCCCTGGTGTCGCTGACCCTGACGCCGATGCTCTGCGCCCGCCTGCTCAAGCCGGTGGCCGAAGGCCCGGCGCGGCATGGCCGGGTGTACCGGCTGCTGGAGGTTGGGTTCGAACGCCTGGCCGCGAGCTACGAAAAGGCGCTGGACCGGGTGCTGCAGCACCAGCGCCCGGCCCTCCTGGTCATGATCGCGACTATCGCGCTGACCGGGTATCTGTTCGTCACCATCCCGAAGGGCTTCTTCCCGCAGCAGGACACCGGCCTGATCGCCGGCGTCACCGAGGCGGCGCAGGACGTGTCGACCGGGGCCTTGGCCGAGAAGCAGCAGCAGGTTGTCGACGTGCTGCTGCGGGACCCGGCGGTCGCCTCAGTCGCCAGCTATATCGGACCGGGCGGCACCAACCCGTCACCGAACCAGGGCCGCATGTACATCTCGCTGAAGCCGCAGGGGCAGCGCGGCCCGGACTCGACGGCAGACCAGGTGATCGTGCGACTGGACAAGGCGTTGCAGCCCGTCACCGGCATCCGCCTCTACATGCAGGCCGCGCAGGACATCACGATCGGCGGCCGCGTGGCCAAGACCCAGTACCAGTACACGCTGACCGACGTGAACGCGCAGGAGCTGGCGGTCTGGGCACCGAAGGTGGTCGCCGCGGTGGCGCAACTGCCCAGCGTCACCGACGCCACCAGCGACCAGGAGAGCTCGGGCCTGCAGTTCTCGATCCAGATCGACCGCGACGCGGCGTCTCGCCTGGGCATCGCGCCGCAGGACGTCGACAACGCGCTGGACGACGCCTTCGGCCAGCGGGTCGTGACCAAGGTCTTCACCTCGCTCAACCAGTACTATGTGATCCTGGAGGTCGATCCCGCCTTCCGCCGGGGACCGGACGCCCTGCAGTCGGTCTATCTGCGCTCCTCCGCCGGGCAGCCCGTGCCGCTGAGCGAGATCGCGCACCAGGTGCCGACGACGGCGCCGCTGGTGGTCAATCATCAGAGCCAGTTCCCGTCGGTCACGGTGTCCTTCAACTTGGCGCCGCACAGCTCGATCGGGACGGCGGTGGCCGATGTCGATCGCGCCGTGGCGGCGCTGCACCTGCCGGCCAGCATTCAGGGCGCTTTCCAGGGCACGGCGCATGCCTATGAGACCGCCCTGGCCGGCCAGCCGGCCCTGATCGCGGCGGCGCTCGTCGCCGTCTATCTGATCCTCGGCATGCTGTATGAGAGCGCCGTCCACCCGGTAACGATCCTGTCGACCCTGCCGTCGGCCGGCCTCGGCGCGCTGCTGGCGCTGATGGCGGCGGGGATGCCGCTCGACGTGATCGGCATCATCGGCATCGTGCTCTTGATCGGCATCGTCAAGAAGAACGGCATCATGATGATCGACTTCGCCCTGGCGGCCGAGCGTGCGGGCAAGTCGCCGGTCGAGGCGGTGCGCGAGGCTTGCCTGTCGCGCTTCCGCCCGATCCTGATGACGACGATGTGCGCGATCCTGGGAGGCATTCCGCTGATGGTCGGGACCGGCACGGGATCGGAGATCCGCCAGCCGCTCGGCTACGCCATCGTCGGCGGCCTCATGGTCAGCCAAGTGCTGACGCTGTTCACCACGCCGATCGTGTACCTCTATCTCGGCCGCCTCGGCCAAGCGGCACGGCGGGTGCGGCAGGCTTCGAAAAGCAGTCGCCTTGAGCTTCCTTAGGCCTGAAGCGAGAGGTCAAGGTCCGCTATCGAGAGCGGCTCGCTCGTGCCGCAGTCACGTCCGGTATCGGCGCCCTGAACAGCCTCGCTGCAGAGCCCCGTCTACAGCCCCAAGAAGGGCGTCGCGTTCGACGTCGGCCTGCCTGCCACCACATATTCAGGGGACTTGTTTGTGCATGGAGTGAACAAAAGCGAAACTTCGGTCGGGACTCCGCGCATCGGAGGGCTGGAAGAGGTGCTGTTTTGTTCTCTTCGTTCCAGCAGAAGCTTCTTGCCAACCCACTGCAAAACCTCTAGGAAACCTGCGGCGTTCGGGCCGACGGGGCGTAGCGCAGTCTGGTAGCGCGCCTGCTTTGGGAGCAGGATGTCGGGAGTTCGAATCTCTCCGCCCCGACCAGCCCGGCAGAACACTGGAGAGTCGGCCGAGCCATGCAGGCGCGTATCTATCGTCGTTCCAAATCCGCGATGCAGAGCGGCCGCGGCAAGGTCCATGACTGGGTCCTGGAATACGAGCCCGCGACGCCGCGCCGGCCGGAGCCGCTGATGGGCTGGGTCGCCTCGGGCGACACGCTGAACCAGGTGCAGCTGACCTTCCCGAGCAAGGAGGAGGCGATCGCCTTCGCCGAGCGCAAGAGCATCGCCTATTCCGTGCTGCCGGAGCACGAGCGCCGGGTGGTGCCGCGCAACTACGCCGACAATTTCCGCCCGCGGCCGCGCTGAGCGGATACGGCCCCGTAGCTCAGCCGGATAGAGCACCCGCCTTCTAAGCGGACGGTCGCTGGTTCGAGTCCAGCCGGGGTCGCCACTATTCCAACAGCTTGCTTTTTAGCTTTCCAACTTCTGGCGCTCACGCCATGCCTGGAGCATCGTGATCGCCAGGTCGGATTGCTCCTTCGTGGTCGGGTTGTAGACCCGCAGGATCCGGACCACGGACTCGATGCTGTGGCCCGTGATGGCGCTGATCAGCTGCGGCGTGCAGCCGGCGAGCGATAGCCGCACCACCGAGCTGCGGCGCAGGTCGATGAACTGCTTGTCCTTGAAGCCGGCGGCGTCGGCGATCTCGCGGAACAGGTGGCTGAAGTTGTCGCCCTTGTAGGGCCGGCCCGTCTCCTCGCTGATCACCATGGCCCGGGCACCCCGAAGCTCCGGGTCGTTGGTCATGCGGTAGACCTCGTCCGCGTCCCTGGTCATCTCGATGGCGTCGCGCAGCTCCGGGAGCGCCTTCACCGACACCAGCGTCTGGGTCTTGCTCTGGTGCACCAGAAGGCGCTCGCCGTCCCAGCGGCCCCAGGTCATGCCGAGGACGTCGCCGCGGCGCTGGCCCATGTCGAAGGCGATGAGGGCGGCCAGCGCGATCGAAGCGCGGCCCATCTCGATCGCCTTCTTCACCAGCCGCCAGACCTCGGCCTCCGACCACACGACCTGGCGCGGCTGCCCCTTCGACAGCTTCAGGTTGAAGGCCGGGTTGTTCTTCCGCAGCCCGTGCTCGATCGCCTCGGACAGCAGAAAGCGCAGCCACTTCACCACCCGGTTCGCCTTGTCCTGGCTGAAGCCCTGCTCGCGCATGTTCTGAACCAGCTGCCGGATGTGCGGGCGCTGCAGCGTGGCAGACTGCTGCTTGCGGGTCTGGACGAGCAAGCCGGTGTAGTAGTCGAACTCGGCCTTGGTCTTCTTCGGCCGCTTCTTCCAGGCGTCGGTCTTCTTGTGCTCCTGGATCAGCCACTCGAACGTGCCGCGCGGGGCAGGGGGCGTCTTGCCGGCGGGGTCGGGCCGGCCAGCGCGACGCGCCTGTTTCCGCTCCGCCTGCAGCCGGTCCCATTCCTCGTTGAGCGCCTTGGCGACCCGCGCCGCCTCGACCTCGTCCTCGCCGAGCGGCTGCGGCAGAAAGCCGGCGGCACGCATGGACTTCGAGGGTTGGAAGAAGCAGCGGCCGCCGCGGATCCGCAGATGGCGGACCTCAAATTTCGCCATTCTGCAGCGCGCGCTCGTAATCGCTGGCCTGGGCGGCGCCGGCGACAGGGGCCAGGCCGGCGCGCACATCGAGCCAATGCTCGACGGCGTTGATGTCCCAGCGGTCCAGGAAGAGGGGATCGGGTTCGGGCATGCCCTGCCGCTTCAGCTCGGCCATCCGCCGGCGCATCGTCTCGACGGACATGCCGAGGCGCCAGGCGACCTGCTCCTCCGTCCAGATGCGAGGCGTCACGGTCGGGCGTGGCTTGCGGCGTTCGCTCATCGAAGCTCCGGGCCTATGCCTCGGCGGGTGAAAAAGAGCGTGGCCCCGGAACACCCAGGGCCACGCTTGTTGAGCCGCTGATTAAGAGTCAGCTGCCGCGCGCACGCCTGGCGCGTGGCGAGCCTCACGCGTGGGCGCGTGCACGCACGTGCCCGTGCCCGACCGATGATCGGCTTCCTCCCGGCGAAGCTCGATCTTCACCGCCTCGCCCCACAGATCGACCCGGACATCCATCATCCCCCCAAAGGCGCCGGGCGCGGCGCCGGACAGATCGAACTTCATCTCCTCCAAAAGTCCGATGCTGAGGCCAATGCCGGCGGCACGGGCTTCGGCGATCCAGGCGGTGGCGTCGAACTCGTCGCGGGTCGGGAGCCGAAACAGCTTCCGCCCATGCTCCGCGTCGTATGCGCGGTGCACGATGTCGGCGATGCTTACCGGGGCGCCGCGCGGCCGAGCAGGCTGGGTGAGCGGCGGGAGGCTGGCGGCGCGGCTGCTGGCCATCGCGGGGGTCATGACGCGGCTCCCTGCGCCGCGGCCATGGCGTCGAGATCCGAAAGGACCTGGAGCACCATGCGCTCGCTGGGGTCCAGTTCGCGGCCGGGATCGACCGCGGCGCCGCTGCTGGACAGGAGGTCGGGCCAGAGCCCAACGCGGAGCTTCGCGGCTGCGCCGGCGGCGGTGCGCGCGGGGGTCGCCAGGATCTGCTCGCGCATCCGGTTCAGCCGATCGCAGTTCTGATTGAACGTCTTCTCGTCGATGTCCGCGCCGGCGTCGAGGCTGGCGCCTTCGCGCCACACGATCTGGGCGAGGGAGAGGATGTCGGTGTCGTCGCTGCTCGGGAGGGATGGGGCGCTTGCGCCGTCGAGAGGGGCCATGATGATTTCCTCGTGAGGTTTGGGGTGGTGCGTCTCGCGCGGGGCGCGCGGCGCGTCTCGTGCATGCGCGGGCCCGGGCCCGCGCGAGTGGCGGCTATCAGGCGGCAGGCTGCAGGCGCTCTATATCGGCCGTGATCGACTTGAGGAATTTGTCCTCCACCCGGCACTCCTCGGTGTCGCCACCCCAACCGAAAAGATCAGCTGCCAGCTCGAGTTTCAGGGCAATTCCCGCGGGCGTGGTTGCTGGGCAGTCGGCCAGGGCATAGTCGGCCGCGACCAGAGCCTGCCCCGCGGCCTCGTCCTCGGCCTCGGCCTCGGCCAAGCCGAACTCGGCGCCAATCTCCGCGACCCGCTGCTCTGCCTTGCGGAGATTGGCGCGCATAGCGTCGCCCCACTTCAGGATCCCCGCCGCGATCTCTTCTATCGGCACCCACCCTCTGCTCTCGACCTTTACGTGCCTGGTTCGGCCATCGGGGAGATCCACAGCGAAGCTCTGGGCGGCCCTGATCTTCCTGGCCACCTGGGCCTCGATCTCCTGCTCGGATGAGACGAACTTCTCCTCGCCGCTGACCTGGCTCACGCCGATGGAGACCAGCGGCTTAAGGCAATCCTCGCCGTACTTTTCCCAGGCCTTGGAGGTCTGCTCCTCCAGCCTGTCATGACGCTCGTTGAACAGTTTCTGTGCCGCCTCCCAGGCGCGATGGGCGGCGAAGACCGGGTCCTCGGCAGCGGCCGGCGCTGCGTGGGAGGCGGCCGGCACGTGCGCGAAGTCGAGCGGGGCCATCACGCAGCCTCCTGCGCGGGCTTGACCGTGCCGTAGAGGCGGAAGGCCATGTAGTAGGACTGAGCCGGTAGCTCTTGAAGCGACCGATCCTCCCGGGCCATCAGGAAACGGAGGGCTTCGCGCACGGCGCGCTCCGCTTCCTCTGCGCCGAGGACTTCGCCGTCGAAGTTGGAGCCGCTGATCACGGCGAGCTCGTTCTGCGCCAGCATCAGGAGGCAGAGAGCGCCGCCGACCGTCTGCGGCTTGGATCTCATGATCGCGTATTCGAGGTCCCGCAGCTGGGCGTAGATCGGGCCGATGAGGGCRTGCGCCTCCTCGTGAGTGTAGCGCCGGCTCTCTTCGATCCCGTGCATCGCGGCGACCAGGGCCTCCAGCTTGTACATGCTCGCCTCGATGCCTTCGGCGGCGATCTCGTCCTCAATCTTGAGGGCGGAGGGAATGACGTCTCTCGGCATAATTTACCTCCCCAGGTGACCGCCCCGCGGGGCGGTCAGCGATGGCTGACGAGGCAGAATTTATACGCTAAAAACGTAAACTGCAAGCGCGAACGTACAGGCGGGGCCGCGCCCATGTACCTGCTATTCAGGCGTTTGAGGATGCCTCCTGGGCTTCTTCCTCGTGTCGACGAACGACATTGATCATATGGCTGCAGGTGAGCAGCAGTGGCAGGTTAGTCGTTGGGTCCTCGTCCTCATCTATCAGTTCTTGCGAGAATTTTGCCCTGTCTTCAGCAGGAACGCTCATTATCTTTTCGGACTCTTTGATAAGGTCGTCATGTATCATCAAATAACAAAGTGCCCATCCCCGCTTGGACAATTTCGCCCACGAGAGCTCGCGCCTAAGATCAATATATGACGCAATGTAAATCAAGAATTTTCTATTTATTTCCGCCGACGGTTTGTTGACGGCGTCATACTCAAGTCTTCTGTGATAGAATGGCCTGCCAGCGCGTATCTCGTCCGCAGTGTCTGCGGGTCGTAATTGAATGCCGAAGAGTTCGTCAACCTCATATGGCTCAATAGGTGGTGCTCCTCTACCAACGAGGATGGCTTTCAAGTGCGGGCCCATTTCAATCGGCAGGTATTCACGTGTAAACAAATCGCCATCTTCATACCTCTGGTAACTAGAGGCCCCCTTCAGTCCGATGGCCTGCGCGATCTCGCGCATCGATATCCCCGCTCGTTGCCGAAGGCTGCGGAGTCGTTGAGTGACGGGCGCGCTCATGGTCATGGCCGCACTATCGCGCGTTGATGTTACGTGTTCCACGTTGATTTTCCGCTTCGCGTCGCGTAAAACATACGTCCATGAAAGCCTGCGATGACATCATTGACCGTTTCGGCGGCCTGACCTCTCTGGCTCGAGCGCTTGGCCATAAGCATGCATCGACGGTGCAGGGTTGGAAGCAACGCGGCGTCATTCCGGCGCTGCGTCAGCAGGAGGTCCTGAACGCCGCATTGCGCCTTGGGATCGACCTGTCTCCGGCGGACTTCTTCGAGCCGGTCGACACGCCGCATAAGCGGCGCGAGGAGCGTGCTGCATGATCCGCCTCGACGCGGCAAGCCCCTCTCGCTCGAAGTGCTTGGCAGGGTTACTGGCGCCGAGGTTGCGAGAGCCCGGCCGCGTGCTGAACGACAGGCTCAGGAAGAACCCAGTTGTTCAGCTTCGCAAGAGCCTGAAGATCCGCAGCGATCTGCTTCAATTGGCTTTCGGTCGCTTGCAGCACGAAGATCAGGGACCGGGGCGGATCTCCGTACGGCACCGTCACCAGGAAGCCCATGCTGTGGGAGGACTGGTCCATGGCGAGCGTCAAGACCTCCGCTTGCGGCAGACTGAATGGCACATCGGCCGGAAACCGGAAGCCTTCAACCCACTCGCCCTGATCGTCGGTCATCATCTCCCCCGTAGGCTGCATCGCTGTTCTGAAGGTGCCGTGAATGACCCGGGGTGCCCATGCTCCACGTTTGGCGCCTCACACAACCATCATCTCACGATTCCAGCGCGGCGGCAGAGCGGTGAATCCGGCGCAGAGGCGCCGGAGGGTTTCGGCAATCTTCCGCATCGGGCTCGGCATCGCTCGCGCTCCATCGTCCGCCTTGCGCCGGGGTCGGACCCATCCTGTCCGACCCCGGCCGCACCGGGAGAGTGCCGGGCCTGGGGAGGCCACCTCGAGCACGCTCCCGATCTCGACATCGGGGATCTCTGCGGAGCACCGCCATCCGACCAGGAGCGGCGCGCGGGAGGTACCAGCTCCCGCGCCGCCTTCGATCGACCTGTGAATGACCAACGTCTCCATCCCCTGACGATGGAGCGGAACGGCGTTGGAAATCTCGAAAAGTTCTTTCAGGAAATCCCGAAACCAGGAGCCCCCGATGACAGCGGACGCTTTCGCTGAGGAGGTTCGATCTTGCCTGCCCGTGATCGCGGCGCCGATCCGAGCGAACGAGCCGGTTCCGTCCTGGCTCTCGCGCGCGGCACGCACGGCCGGCATCTCCGTAGCCCGGGCCCGGGCCTATTGGTACCGCCAGGTCGAGCGGCCGCGGGTCGACGAGTACTTCGCGATCATCAGCGCCGCGGACCTTTCCCAGCGCCGGCTAGAGGACATGGAGTCTGCCTATGAGGCTGATCGGGAGCGTTTTGCTCGCGATTTCCCGCGCCTGGCGCGTTTGCTCCCTCCTTCGCTCCGAGCGCCGGCGCCGAGCAGCGGCGACGTCGAAGGGGCCGCCCGATGACGCCGCCCGACGTTGACGATCCGCCCGAGGAGCACTCCCTTGGTAAGGGAGAGGTCCTGAGTTCAGGCGGGGACTCCGCCCGATCCGGAGCCGGCGGCTTCGAGCACGTCGGCAATGCCCTCGCGCGGGTGATCACGGCGACGAGCGGGGACGGAAGCTTCAAGGAGCGGCTCGAGCATGCGACGCGGCATCCGGCGCCAGGGGAGACGCCGCGCACGGCTTGGCTGCGCCTGGCACTGGAACATCTGCCGGCAGCGGAGCGGCGCCGCTTCGTTCTCGATGCGGTCGAGGTGGGCTTGGTCTCGTCCACCGATGCCGAGCCGCTGTTGCGGGTGCTGCACTGATGGCCCCCCAGCAGCCTCCCGACGAGCCGTTAAGTCTCGCCGAGATCCAGCGGCGCGCCATGATCGAGATCGCAAAGATCATGGGCTGGCCGCTCGACCATGAAGCCTGGAGCGATCCCGACAACCTGCCTCCCGACACAGCGGCCGATCCGTTCGCGATCGAGGGGGCGGCCACCACGCCAGAGGAACTGGAACGGCGGCTGGCCGCGATCGCCGAAACGACGCCGCCGACGGACCCCAAGGCACTCGAGATCTACACCCTCAACGCCGAGGCCGGGCCGCGAGCCGCCCGGCAAGCGATCGTCGATGCCTATTCCTCCGGCGAGATGAACCGGAACCAAGCCAACACATTGCTCTTTGTCCTTGGCCTGCGGAGGCTCTGAGATTGACCGTCATCCCGTTTCGCCCGGATGGTGCACCGCAAGATATCGAGGCCGAGCAATGGCTGCTCGAGGGCCTGCTGCAGGCGCCGAGCCGCGTGGCCGAATGCGCCGACGTCGTGCGACCAGAAGACTTCCATGACGAAGGCTATGGGGTACTGTTTCGCGCGCTGATCGAGATCGACAGCCGCGGCACGCCGGTGACGACGGCGGACCTGATCACCCTCATGGGCGTCAGCGACCGGGCCCAAGAGTGGCAGAACGCGATCGGCGCCATGCGGGGCAGCGTGGCCGCCACGGATCTCAGAACGCTGATCGGCTATGCCCGCAAGATCGCCGACACTTCGATGCGTCGCAGCCTTGTGACCGTCTCGCAGCGGCTCGCGCACCAAGCCGTCGCGGCGCCCGAGGCCGCGAGCGTCCTGCGAGAGACTGAAGCCGCGCTCGCGGACATCGAGCAGCGCGGCGGCGGCGACAAGGGTCTGCGCGACATGGGCCTGGTGATGCGCTCGACCATGCAGCAGATCGAAGCTGTCATGCGCGGCGATGCGGCAATCGCGGGTAAGCCAACCGGCGTGGGCGATCTCGACAAGGCGCTGGGCGGCGCCAGGAACGGCAACCTGATCGTCTATGCGGCCCGCCCTGGCATGGGAAAGAGCGCGCTGGCCATCAACACCGCCGAGGCGACTGCACGCGCCGGCGGCTTCGTTGCCGTCTACAGCCACGAGATGTCGCGGGAGCAGGTCGGGCAGCGGATCATCGCCGCCCGCACCGGGATTCCGATCGACCGGCAGCAGAGCGGCCCGCTCACGCCTGAGGATTGGCGCCGTATCTGCTCCGTCGGGGCCGACATCGCCGAACTCCCGATGGAGATCGATGACGGCCGGCACAAGACCGTCGCCTCGATGGTAGCGAGCGCCCGGCGCCTGCAGCGCCGCCGCGGCCTGGCGCTGATTGTGGTCGACTACATCCAGCTCCTGGTCGGCGGCGACAACCGGAACCGGGTCGAGGAGGTGAGCCGCATCACTCGCGACCTGAAACTGGCGGCCAAGGATCTCGACGTGCCGATCATCGCCCTGTCGCAGCTCTCGCGGAAGGTCGAGGAGCGGGACGACAAGCGCCCGCTGAAAAGCGACCTGCGGGAGTCCGGGTCGATCGAGCAGGACGCGGACCAGATCGTGTTCATCTACCGGCCCGAGTACTACTTGCGCGAGCCGGAACGACGCGAGGGAGAGGACTTCGGAAAGTTCGGGGCGCGGCGGGCGGCCTACGAGGAGCAGCTGCGCGAGGTCCAGGGCATCGCCGAGCTGATCGTCGCCAAGAACCGGCACGGGCGCGAATGCACCGTGCGGTCGCATTGGGATGGCGAGCGCCAGCGCTTCACCGATCTTGATTGGAGGCGCTGATGGGGGCTCGCGACGGGGGCAGCGTGTCGGCCTGGATGCCTATGTATTGGGGCGACTATCTGCGCGACACCGGGCATCTGACGGCGGCGGAGCACGGCGCCTATCTGCTGCTGATCGCCCACTACTGGACCACCGGCGAGCCGCTGCCGAATGACGATCGCCGCCTGGCCAGAATCGCCCGGATGAGCGACGCCGAATGGGCCGATGCTCGTAGCATGCTGGTAGCATTCTTCGAGCACCGCGACGGCAAGTTGGTGCATCGACGCGTCGAAGCCGAGCTGGAGAGCGCCAGCGGGAAGAAAATCAAGAATTCTCAACGCGCTAGCGCCGCGGCGAATGCTCGATGGAATGCTTCACGCACTGCTCCAAGCACTGCGTCGAGCAATGCTCCAAGCATCTCCCAAGCAATGCTTGAGGAATGCCCACCACCTTCACCTATTAAGAGTACCCCCTTACCCCCAAGGGCAGACGACCGGTTCGATGAGGGCTGGGAGGCATTCCCGCYGAAGCGGAAGGGATCGCGGGAGAGGGCGGCGGTTGCGTGGAAGTCGGCGCTGAGGCGGCACGACGGCCTTGGTCCGGAAACGATCCTCGACGGGATCCGGCGGTACGTCGGCAGCGACGAGGTCGCCAGGGGCTTCGTCAAGGGCATGGCCGCCTGGCTGAACGATGACCGGTGGACGGTGGAGTACGACCCGGCAGATGGCCGCTCCGGTCCGCCCGCGGACAGCCCACCGGCGCTGCAGATTCCCATCGTCAAGCAGGCCAGCGACTTGGCCCTGCAGCGATCGAGCGGATACCGCGGGACGCCAGAGGAGCGCGAGGCGGCCAAGCGAGCGATAGGCGCACTCTTTGCGGCGGCACGCATCGGCCCGGAGGAGGCCGAGCGGGTCGCCAGGGAATATCTGAAGGAGGCAGCATGAGCGACATGGAAGGCGTCACCAGAGGCCCGTTCCGGCTGATGAGCTGGGGCGAGGCGCAGAGGAACGCGGCCCGCTCGGGGGCGGGCGGGCCGCCCCCTGTCGATCCGAGCACGTTCGGGACGATCCCCGTGGCCAAGGCGATGATCCTGTGGAACCGCCGCCAGGGCGATGGCGTAACCGACGCGGCCGTCTGCCGGCAGCAGGATCGCGAGAACAACGACCCGTACCGCTTCGCCTGCTCCCGCGGCGTCTGCGATGCTTCCTGGCTCGATGGCGACCCGCTGAACACGCCGATGGGGATTTTCCTCTGGATGGCGACGGTCGACCGCTTCCAGTCGCGAGAGGTCGAGATCGAGGCGCTCGCGGAGTTCGCGAAGATCAACGGGCAGCGCTGGGCGATCACGTTGCTCAAGGTCCACGGCGCGCTCCCGGTCGAGGACTGATTCGGATGCTTCAATGCAAACTGGGGAGTGCGTGATGCCGAAGCATCGGAGAAGGGCAGGGCGCCCGCGGTCGATCAAGCCCCGGCATCCCGGCGGCCAGGTCGTGCGGCAGCAGGTCGAGGCCGTCACGCCGGAGCTTGCGGCGAGGCGGGCCAGCGCCACCGGCGGGGACGGTGACGCCTGGCGCGATCAGCTTGGCGGGACGGTGCTCGGCGCGCTCTACCGCCGCGGCGCACTGGCCATCAACGAGCACGAGGCGCCCGGGCTCGCGACCGGCCGCTACCTCGCCGGGCTCGACTACGGCGACCTGATGGAGCGCGTCGGCCGCCAGATCGCGGCGCCGCGCGGCATGGCGCAGAAGCCGCAGGGGCGTTCGCTCTCGGCCGACGACGCCGAGGGCTTCGCCCGGACCATGGCGCAGTACCGTGAGACGCTCGACGCGCTCGGCCGGCTCGACTTCCGCTGCCGCATCGCGCTCTCGCTGGCCTGCCCGGATCCGGCGGCCGATGTGGATGCGCTGATGCCTAAGGCCATCGCGGCGGCCGCGCTGATCCGGGATGCCCTGGACGCGCTCGTGCGGGCGGCGCCGAGGATCAAGGCGGCGGGGCGGGCCGCGGCGGAGGCAATGAAGGAGGCGGCGTAGACATCGCAGGTGAGCCTTGCGCTCTCGCCTGAGATGTGGTCCATTACCGATATGCAGGGTGACGTCGTGCGCCCGAAGAAGCCCGCCCCGGGAGACCGAGGCGGGCTTTTCGTTGTGCCTCGCGGAGGTCGCTAGCTCTCGTCTTCCGGCGTCGCTTTACGAAGGACTGATAGCCCAAAAGCCTCACGATGGTTCTTCTTGCCCTCGAACCATGCGCAGTTCGCGAAGGGCTTGCCGCTTGATGTTCCGATGTGTTCTACAGTCATTAGTGGACCGCCAGACTTCAACACCACAACATCACCTTCAACAATCTGATCTGGCATTCAAAACTCCTCAGATGAATCAATTTAGTTGGGAGGACTACATTGCTGTAGCCCTCCCCGGGCCATAGTGGCTCGGGCGGCTGGATTCGAACCAACATTGTCCTGCTTGAAAGGCAGGCGTCCTACCATTAGACGACGCCAATCGAGCATTGTCCCAGGCCGTCGCTTGAGTCAACGGCGTTGGCATTGGTCCCCGGAGGTTGGCATGTACCAGACCGTCGACAGCCCGCCGCCGGCAGCAACCCGCGTCCTGGTCTACGGCAACACGCCGAGCGGCGCGAAGGACCACGAGATCGGCTTCGTGATCGAGTCCGTCCGGGAGTGGTGGGAGCAGGTCTCGCCCACCGCCATGGAGCTGCGGACCGAGACGACGCGGACCTGGAGCGTGCAGACGATCACGCCGACCCACTGGCGCTATCTCGACGCGCCCGACATCTGAACCGTCCCAACCCATCAACCGGTTAGGAACTGACATGCCCGCCAGGAAGAACCCCGGCGGGGGCGTGAAGCAGGACAAGATCTGGCGCGATGCGATCCATCGTGCCGTGAAGCGACGCATGGGCGGCGAGGGGAACCCGCAGGCCCTGGACATGCTGGCGGACCAGCTTGTGACCGCGGGTCTTGCTGGCGACGTCTCCGCGATCAAGGAAATCGGCGATCGGCTCGACGGCAAGCCGAAGCAGCAGCTGGAGCACACCGGCGAGGACGGCGGCCCGCTGCAGGTCAACATCGTGAGGTTCAGTGGCGGCGATAACGCTGCCTAACGGCTGGACGCCGCGCTGGTACCAGCGCCCGTCCTGGGAGGCATGGGAGCAGGGCTGCAAGCGCGAGCTGCTGATCTGGCACCGCCGGGCCGGCAAGGACGACGTCGCGCTGCACAAGGCCGCGGTGGCCGCGCATCTCAGGCCGGCGACCTACTGGCACATGCTGCCGGAGTACGCCCAGGCCCGGAAGGCGATCTGGACGGCGGTCAACCCGCACACGGGGCGCCGGCGCATCGACGAAGCGTTCCCGCTGGAGCTGCGGGCGAACACCAACGACCACGAGATGTTCATCCGGTTCAAGTCCGGGGCGACGTGGCAGGTGGTCGGGTCGGATCGGTACAATAGCCTGGTCGGCACGCCGCCGGCCGGTGTGGTGGCATCGGAATGGGCCCTGGCCAATCCCAGCGCTTGGGCCTACCTCGCGCCGATCCTGGCCGAGAACGGCGGCTGGGCGACGTTCATCACGACGCCGCGCGGCAGGAACCACGTGAAGTCGATGCTGGACATGGCGCGGGCCGACAAGCGCTGGTTCACGCAGGTGCTCACGGTCGACGACACCAAGGCGATCTCACTGGAGACGGTCGAGGAGCAGCGGAAGGACTATCACTCGCTCTACGGCGCCGACGCCGGCGATGCGCTGATCGAGCAGGAATACTGGTGCTCGTTCGAGGCGGCGATCCTGGGCGCCTATTGGGGCAAGGAGATTGCCACCGCCGAGCGCGCCGGCCGCATCACCCAGGTGCCGGTCGAGGAGGGCTACCCGGTCCACACGGCCTGGGATCTCGGCATCGACGATGCGATGGCGCTCTGGTTCTTCCAGATCATCGGGCCCCAGGTCCGGATCGTCGACTACTACGAGGCCAACGGCCACGGCTTCGAGCACTACGCCCAGGTGAAGCGCGACAAGGGCTACAGCTACGGCACCGACTGGGTGCCGCATGACGCTCGGGTCCGGGAGCTGGGCACGGGGCGGACCCGGGTCGAGACAATGAAGCTGATGGGCTTCAACCCGCGCCTGGTGCCCGACCACAAGGTCATGGACGGCATCAACGCCGCGCGCCAGACGCTGCCGCGGTGCTGGTTCGATGCCGAGAAATGCGAGCAGGGCATCGAGTGTCTGCGGCAGTACCGGGCCGAGTGGGACGACGACAAGAAGGTGTTCTCGGAACGGCCGCTGCACGATTGGGCGAGCCACGGCGCCGACGCCTTCCGGGCGATGGCGATGGCTTGGCGCGAGGAAGCGCCGAAGCCGGTCCCGCCGCCTCCGCCGCCTCTGCGCGGCATTCGAGACATGACCTTCGCCGAGGCGCTGAAGCGCGTCCAGCGGCCGAAGAACGCGCGGATCTGAGCAACTGCAACGGAGAGACGAGATGCAAGGGCTGTCCAACCAGACCTATACCGGCCGCGTCGACGGCGGCTTCCCCGGCCAGATCTTCGGCACTGCGTCCGATGTGGCCGCGGCCAAGCCGCAGACCCCGCTCGATGTGTTGCTGGCACGGGTGCGCAATCTGGCCATGCGGTCGGCGCACATTGCCGATGGTCTGGATGCGAGCCTCGCCGTGCTGACGGGCAGCCGCGCCTCCCTCCCCGGCACGAATGCCGGCGCTTGCGCGAGTGCCACCTGCGCCCCCGGCGCCCCCGGCCGCATCGAAGAGCTGCAGTCGGCCCTGGACTCGCTGGAGGGCACGCTGCGCCATATCGAGGCTGTCGCTGACGCCTTCCGCGGCTCGGTGGGCTGACCATGGCTGACACGGTGCGGCAGGACACAGGGAAGGCCGCCGCGCCGGACAGCACCGTTGCGCGCTGGGTGCGGGAGATCGACGCCTACGACCGCGCCATGCAGGGCTGGACCAAGCGCGGCAAGAGCGTCGACCGCATCTACCGCGACCAGGGCAACGAGGCCGGCGACCAGCCGAAGGACACGCGCAAGTTCGCCATCCTCTGGAGCAACGTCGAGACGATCCGCCCGGCGCTCTATGCCCGCACGCCGCAGGCCACGGCGAGCCGGCGCTACAAGGACAATGACCAGACTGCCAAGGCCGCGTCGGAGATCCTGGAGCGCGGGCTGAACTACTCGCTCGACGCGAACGACTTCGACGGCACGCTGCAGGACGTGGTGCAGGATCTGCTGCTGCCGGGCCGTGGCACGCTGTGGGTGCGGTACGAGCCGTCGATGAAGACGGTCACGCTGCCGCCCGACCCGATGACCGGCGAGCAGCCCGAGCCGTTCGAGCAGTTGGACTATGAGCGCGTCATCGCCGAATACGTCGATTGGCGCGACTTCGGCCACACCGTGGCGCGGACCTGGCGCGAGGTGTGGGGCGTCTGGCGCCGGTCCTACCTGACCGCGGAGGAGCTGAAGCGCCGCTTCCCGAAGATGGCGTCGAAGGTGCCGCTCGACCACAAGCCGGTGGCGGAGGGCCAGTCGGACTCGTCCGGCGCGCTGGGCACGGCCGCCAAGGCCACGGTCTACGAGATCTGGTCGAAGCGGGACCGCAAGGTCTACTTCATCTCGCGAGGCATGCAGGAGCCCATCAGCGTCGAGGATCCGTTCCTCAACTTCGACGGCTTCTTCCCGTGCCCGCGGCCGGTCTACTCGTCCAAGACCACCAAGAAGCTCATCCCGACGCCCGACTACGTCTACTACCAGGACCAGGCGGAGGAGATCGACAAGCTCACCGAGCGGATCGGCAAGCTGGGCGACATGCTGAAGCTCGCCGGCGTCTACCCGGCTGATGACAAGGGCAGCAACGCCATCGAACGGCTGCTGGACCCGACCACCGACAACATCCTCATCCCGATCGACCAGTGGACCGCGTTCGCCGAGCGCGGCGGCATCAAGGGCGTGATCGAGTGGCTGCCCATCGACGTGGTGATCAAGGTGCTGCAGGGCTGCATCGAGGCCCGCAAGGCGCTGATCGACGACATTTACCAGATCACCGGCATCAGCGACATCCTGCGGGGCGTCAGCCAGGCCAGCGAGACGGCCACGGCGCAGAACATCAAGAGCCAGTGGGGCAGCCTCCGCATCCGCGACCGGCAGAAGGAGGTCGCCCGCTTCGCCCGTGACGCCGTCCGGCTGATGGCGGAGGTGATGGCGGAGGTGTTCCAGCCCGAGACGCTGCAGCAGATGACCGGCCTGCAGGTGACGCCGGAGGTGATGAAGCTCCTGCGGGACAACATGGTCCGGTGCTTCCGGGTCGACATCGAGACGGATTCGACCATCGAGCCGAACGAGCAGGAAGAGAAGCAGGGCGCGACCGAGTTCGTCGGCATGGTCGGCCAGTTCCTGGAGCAGGCGATGCCGGCGGTCCAGGCCGCACCGCAGATGATGCCGATGCTCGGCGAGATGCTGATGTTCGTGGTTCGCAAGTTCCGCGCCGGCCGCAGCCTCGAGGACGTGATCGAGAAGACCATGGGCGAGATGGCGCAGCAGGCGATGCAGCCAAAGCCGCCGCCGCCTGACCCGAACATGGTGAAGGTCCAGGGCGAGCTCGAGGCCGACAAGCAGCGCATGGGCATGGAGCAGCAGAAGACGCACGCCGACATCCAGCTTCAGCGCGAGAAACTGATGGGCGAGATGCAGATCAAGCAGCAGGGGCAGCAGATGGACGCCGCGATCAAGGCCTCGCAGCCTCCGCCGCAGGCCCGCGGCCCGATTCAGTAGGAGAGCGACATGCGTTCAGGACCAGCACAGCCGCCGGCGCCAATGCCAGAAGGCGAAGCCGCCGCCGCGGCGAAGCCGTTGAATGAAGACGCGCGGCAGGCGGTAGAGAAGTGGGATGCTTGGTGTGCCGCGCATCCAGAGCGGCGCCCGCAATGAGGCGCCGCCTGATCTGGCACCCGGTGCGCAAGGAGTGGGTGCCGCCGAGCGAGCGCCTGGTGCGCAACGTCCAGTTCGGCCGCGGCCCGGCGGTCATCGGCGGGTCTCTGGACAACGTCCTGAACCACGCGGACGGCAAGCGCTACAGCGACAAGCGGGCCTATGAGCGCGCGGTGCGGGCTGCGGGCTGCGAGATCGTGGGCAACGAGCATCTGCCCGATAGCCGGCCGCCGGAGATGCCGGCGATCGAGCCCGACATCGTGCGGGCCTTGGAGGAATTGGGCGCCTGAGCCCACCTAGCGGCGCGGACATCAACCGCGGTCGCGCAACCCCGAAGGACACATGGCCGACCTGACCAACGGCGCCCCGGATGCGGGCGTTGCCGACGACATCCATGCCGATCTGGCCGCCGCGTTCGACACGCCGGTCGTCGACGCTGGCGCTCCGGCCGAGCTGCCGGCGCCGATCGACCCCGCCGCGGCGCCGCAGGATGGCAAGGCACGCGACGAGCAGGGGCGGTTCGCGCAGAAGCCGGCCGATGCCAAGCCGCTGGACGGTCAGCAGCAGGCCCCGGCCGCGCCGCAGGGGCTGAAGGCGCCGGACCAGCAGCAGGCGCCAGGTCTGACGCCGCCGGCCGATGCCGCTGGTGCGCTCCGGCCGCCCCCGGGTTGGTCGATCGCCGCGAAGGCGCTGTACGCCGGCCTGCCCAAGGATGTGCAGGAGGCCGTCGCCAGGCGCGAGCAGGAGGTCGATCAGGGCCTCGCCAAGCTCGCGGAGTACAAGGGCATCGACAAGGCCATCGAGCCGTATGCCGGCAAGATGGCAATGGCAGGCGTCTCGCCGGCGCTGGCCATCAAGCAGCTTTTCGACGCGCAGGCAGTCTTGGACCGCGATCCCGTCAACGGCATCGCGTGGCTTGCACGATCCTACGGGGTCGATCTGAGGCAGTTCGCACAGCAGCAGGGCAACGGCCAGCCGGGAGGACATCAACCCAACCCGCTGGCGCAGTACCTCCAGCCGCTCGTGCAGGAGATCAACGCTCTCAAGGGCCACTTCACCACGCAGCAGCAACAGGCCGTCGAACATCAGCGTTCATCGGCCATGTCTGAGATCCAGGCGTTCGCCGCCGATCCCAAGAACATCTACTTCGAGAACCTGAAGGACGACATGGCCGTCAGGATCCAGAGTGGCATGGCGAAGGATCTGCAGGACGCCTACGACCAGGCATGCTGGACCCATCCTGATATCCGCCAGCGCCTCATCAGCGAGCAGCAGCAGGCGGCACAGGCTGAGACCCAGCGCAAGGCCGCGGAGGTCGCCGCCAATGCGCGGCGGGCCGGAGGGAGCCTCGCCGGGGCGCCAGTCGCAGGCTCAGCGAGCCTGGGCGTCGCCTCTTCTGGTTCAATCGAGGACGACCTGCGAGCGGCATATGCCGAAGCAGGCGGCCGACTGTGAGGTAGCCCATGGCTTCCCCGAACCTGACGGAAATCGTCACGACCACCCTCCGGAATCGCTCCGGAAAGCTGGCCGACAACGTCACCAAGAACAACGCCCTCCTGGCCAAGCTCGCGGCCAAGGGCAACGCCAAGCCTGCCGCCGGCGGTCGCACGCTGGTGCAGGAGCTGGAATACGCCGAGAACTCGACGTTCCAGTACTACAGCGGCTACCAGCTGCTCGACGTCTCGCCCTCCGACGTGTTCACGGCGGCTGAGTTCGACTGGAAGCAGGGCGCCGTGGCGGTGACCATCTCCGGCCTGGAAGGCCGCATCCAGAACGCCGGCAAGGAGCAGATCATCGAGCTGCTCGGCGCCCGCATCAAGAACGCCGAGCGCACGATGAAGAACAACATCGCGCTCGGCTGCTACGCGGACGGCACCGGCACGGGCGGCAAGGAGATGGGCGGCCTGCAGCTGCTCGTTCCCAAGGATCCGACCACCGGCACCGTGGGCGGCGTCAACCGGGCGACCTGGACCTTCTGGCGCAACCAGCAGGTTCAGGACGCGACGATGACCAGCGCCACCATCCAGCCGAAGATGCAGCAGCTCTATCTGTCCTGCTCGCGCGGCCGGGACCAGCCGGACCTGGGCATCGCCGACAACAACGCCTACATGGCCTACTGGCAGTCGCTGAACCCGATCCAGCGCATCACCAACACCGAAACCGCGAACGCCGGGTGGAAGAACCTGGAGTTCGTCGGCATGCCGATCGTCTTCGACGGCGGCATCGGTGGCGGCTGCCCGGCCAACACGATGTACTTCCTGAACACGGACTACATCTTCTACCGGCCGCACAGCGCCACAAACATGGTGCCGATGGATGACGTCCGGTCGATCAACCAGGACGCAACGGTCCAGATGATCCTCTGGGCCGGCAACATGACCCTGAGCAATGCCATGCTCCAGGGCATCCTGTGGAAGGCGTAAGACCATGGCGCACACCGTCTACACCATCGAGCCGGGTCTCGGGATCGACGTCCTGCAGACCCCGTCCACCGTGCTCGCCGACTTCGGGGGCATCCAGCCGGCGACCAAGGTCGTGGGTTCGGATGGCCTGAACTACATCCTGGCGAAGGCGAGCGCCAACATCGCTGCGGCGACGGCGATCATCGTCACCGCGGGCACCGGGTCGGCTGCGGCCGGCGCCGGCAGCTACAGCACCAAGGCTGGCCAGGCCGTGACCACCGGCCAGTATTTCTGGGCGATCGGCACCGCCGTGACCTGATCAACCGGGGCGGTCTTCGGGCCGCCCCTCTTCTCTGAGGCCCTATGGACCAACCCCTGTTCAAGACCAGCGACGGCCTATGGCTGCGCCTGGAGTGGCAGACGCGCGTCAACGATGGCGCATCCGAGGCCGAAGGCCGGCCCATCCATGACCGCGTTCTGGTCGGCTACATCATCGTCCCGGGCAGCCGGGATGAGGTCAGCCGCATCGTCGAGCGCCACCTGCCGGACGGCAAGGTGATCCCGGACGGCGACAACCCGTCCGACTGGTCGAAGCGCTTCGCGGATCACGTCGCCGTGTTCAAGAACGGCGGCGCGGCCGGCACGCTCACCGGCACGCCCCTGAGGGCATGGGGCGCGATCGACGCGCGGCTGGCGGCCGACCTGACGGCGCTGCAGATCCACACCGTCGAGGACATCGCCGACCTGTCGGACGGCAACCTCTCCAAGATCGGGATCGGCGCCCGCGAGCTGCAGGCGAAGGCCAAGGCCTTCCTCGCTGCGGCCAAGGACACGGCGGAGGTGCAGCGCCTCGCCGCCGAGAACGAGCGCAAGGACGCGCGCATTTCCCAGCTCGAGCAGCAGCTCGGCGACCTGTCGGCCAAGATCGAGGCCGTCATGGCAAAGCAGCAGGAGGCAGCATGAACCGCGATCGAGACGCAGCGCCGGTGGTCGGCGCCCAGTTCAGCCTGGCGGAGGACGGAACCGAGCTGTTCGCCTTCGTCATCGACGGCGGCAGCACGATCGGTCCCCGCGTGGCGACGGACGAGGACCGCGAGAAGCACGCCGAAGCCTATGAGGCCTTCCTGACCAGCGCCACGTCGCCGGACGGCTCGGCCGCCCCGAAGCGCCGCGCCAAGAAGGCCTGACCATGTCGCTCCTCACCATCGTGCAGGACGTCGCCCTCGAGGTCGGCGTCACGCCGCCTTCGGCCGTGGTCGGCTCCCCGGATCTCCAGGTGAGGCAGCTTCAGCGGATCATGCAGAAGGAGGCGGCCGAGCTGGCGAAGCGGTCGAACTGGACGCGGCTGATCCTGCCGTTCGAGTTCACGACCGTCGCCGGCATGCCGCAGCCCGGCGCGCTGCCGGCGGAGATGAACCGCTTCTCGCCCGGGCGCGCCATGTGGCGGATCGACATGTTCCGCCCGGTCCTCGGGCCGCTGACGCCGGAGGAGTGGGCCGCGGCCATCAGCCGGCCGGTCAGCCCGGGCCTGTGGGGCTACTGGCGCGTGATCGGCGAGGACCTGAACATCTATCCGGCGCCGGCGGCCGGCCAGACGGTGCGCGGCGAGGTCGTCAGCGCGAACTGGTGCATTCACGCCGGTGACCCCGTGACCTATGGCGACCGCTGGACGGCCGACGATGACACCGCGCGGCTGGACGAGGAGTTGATGACGCTCGGCGGCATCTGGCGCTGGCGGCAGACCAAGGGGCTCGACTACGCCGAGGACATGGCGACCTACGAGCGCCAGGTCGAGCAGGCGGCGGCCCGGAACGGCGGCATGAAGGACATCAACATGAGCGCCAGCCGGGCCCGCTTTCCGGACTTCAACTGGTCGCAGACGATCACCGTGGCCTGACATGGCGCGGACGGCTCTTCGCACCAACCCGACCCGGCAGCGCGTCTCGACCGCCGGCACGATCCCGGCGCCGGTCAAGGGCTGGATGGCGCTCGACAGCCTGGCCAAGATGCCGGTCGACAGCGCCGTCAAGCTGGTCAACTACTTCCCCAATCCGACCGACGTTGCGCTCCGCCGCGGCTCGGTCATGTGGGCGCAGGACATCGGCGGCCCCGTCACCACGCTGATGGTGTGGAACGGCCCGGCGACGCAGAAGCTGTTCGCCGTGGGCGGCGGGAAGATCTGGAGCGTCACGAACCAGAGCTTCGACCAGGACACGCTGTGGGATCTGTTCGGAGGCTCGTTCGCTCCGGCCACGAGCTGGGATTCGCCTCCCGAGCCGGAGGCAACGGTCTGGGATGCAGACCCGATCGATAACAAGGTCTTCACCGGCGTCATCAGCCTGGACGACTGGTGGCAATGGGAGAACTTCAGTAACAGCGGCGGCAACTGGCTGATGGCCGTCAACGGCTCGCAGCCGCGGCAGATCTACAACGGCTCGGCCTGGAGCACGGCGCCGGCGATCACCGGCGTGGACAGCGCCAGGCTGATCAACATCTTCGCCCACAAGCGCCGGATTTGGTTCATCGAGCGAGATTCGACCCGGGCCTGGTATCTCGACACCGACGCCATCGGGGGCGCGGCGACGCAGTTCGACCTTGGGCCGCTGATGACCGCCGGTGGCAAGCTGGTGGCCGGCGGATCCTGGACGATCGACGGCGGCTTCGGCCCCGACGACTATGCCTTCTTCCTGACGTCCGAGGGCCAGATCCTGGCCTATGCCGGCACCAACCCGAGCGACGCCAACAACTGGGCGATCAAGGGCACCTTCCAGGTCGGCCGGCCGCTCGGCTACCGGTGCCTGCTGAAGGTCGGCGCCGATATCGCGATCACGTGCGAGGACGGCGTCATTTCGCTGGCCAAGGCGCTGACTTTGGACCGGTCGTCGGCTCAGACGGCGGCGATCACCAAAAACATCCAGGCCGCGTTCAACGATGCGGTGCGGGCGACCGGCGCGCTGAAGGGCTGGCAGCTCATCTCCTACCCGGTCGGCACCATGGCGATCGTCAATGTCCCGACGGCGGCCAATGCCGAGAGCGTCCAGTATGTGATGAACACGATCACCGGCGCCTGGTGCGAGTTCCGGGGTATGAACGCGGCCTGCTGGGCGCTGATGGGCGGCCGCGCCTATTTCGGCACTTGGGACGGCGAGGTAGGGCTGGCGGACAACGGCGTGAGCGACGTCGGCTCGGACCGGCTTTCGGCCAGCGTGGTGACGGCCTTCAACTACCTGGACCCGAAGCCGCAGCAGAAGCAGATGAAGCTGCTGCGGCCGGTGATCCAGGGCGACGCGAATGTCGCGCCGGCGGTCGACGTCTCGGTCGACTACACCATCCGGGAGCCGCAGGGCGTGCTGACGCCGATCATCCCGACCGGCCCGCTGTGGGACATCTCGCTCTGGGACCAGGCGGTCTGGGCGGAGGACTCGCCGCAGGTGCGGCTGGAATGGACCACGGTATTCGGCCTCGGCTACACCTTCGCCGCGACCATGAACGTGACGGTGTCGCCGCCGCTCGGGCGGAACGACATGATCACCGGCGTCGACGTCCGGATCGTCTCGTTCGACGTCATCTACGAGGCCGGGGCGCTGCTTTGAGGCTGCTCTACGGGTCGGACGAAGCGGTCGGGGCGTGGGTCAAGTCCAGGCTGCCGAACATGCCGCGCCTGCCGGTGCCGTTCGTGGGCATCGGCGTGATCGACGGGGCGCAGCTGGTCGCCGGCGTGCTGTTCCACAACTACATCCCGGAATTCGGTTCGATCGAGGTCAGCATCGCGGCCGACACGGCGCGGTGGCTGAGCCGCGACCGGGTGTCGCTGATCCTGGGATACCCGTTCCGCCAGCTCGGCTGCGGCCGGGTATCGGCGGCCATCATGGCAAGCAATAGCCGGTCGATCCGGCTCTGCATGGGCCTCGGCTTCAAGCGCGAAGGCCTGGTGCGCCGCGGCTTCGGGCGCGACGACGCGGTAATCCTTGGGCTGCTGCGCGAGGAGTGGGAAAGGGGTCGATATGGCAACGTTTCTTGACATCCTGCGGGGCGCAGGCCGCGGCGGTGGCGGCAACGACAACATCAACATGCCGCAGCTCAACCCGATCGTCGGCCAGCCTGAGACCATGGATGCGCTGACGCAGGCCGTAATGGCGCGCGGGGGCGGCGGATTCCAGCCCGGGGCGCAGCCGGGCCGCGTGGCGATGCCGACCCTCAACGGCGGCTATGGGCAGCAATACGGCAAGCTGACCGATGCCATGATGAGCCGGTATCCGGGCCAGCTTCGGGCCGGTGGCTCGGTGTTCGATGCCCAGCCAAGCGCGCAGGCGCAGGCGGCGATGCCGCCGCCAGCACAGCCGCAGGTCATGGCGCCGCCCGCGCCGGCGGTGGCTCCGAAGCCGCCGCCGATGAAGCAGATGTTCGAACGCGTTCGGTCGGGGCACTGATATGGGCGGCGGCGGGAAGGGCGGCGGCGGGTCGGCACCACAGGCGCCGGATCCGTATGAGTCCGCGGATGCGCAGCTCAACGCGAACGTGATCGCGGGCATGATCACGAACGGCATGGGCCGCAACGACGTCAACAACCCCTATTACAGCGTCATCAACAAGAGCCTGGGCGATGGTCGGTGGCAGCAGAACATCATGCTCTCGCCGGAGCAGCAGGCGCTGTTGGATCAACAGAACGCGCTTTCGTACAACATGAACGCCCAGGCCGGCGACACGCTGAACAACCTGGGCACGGGCAAGTACGAGGACGCGGTCTACCAGAACTATGCCTCGAGGCTCGATCCGCAGTGGGCGACGCAGCAGAGCAACCTTGAGAACCAGCTCGCGAACCAGGGCATCACCCGCGGCTCGGCCGCCTGGAACACGTCGATGGACCAGATGGGGCGGAGCAAGAACGACGCCTACGGCCAGGCGCGCAACCAGTCCGTCCTGACTGGGCTGCAGGCCCGCAACCAGCTGGTCAACGAGGCGATGGCCCTGTCCGGCCGCGGGGCTCCGCAGACCGCTTCCGCGCCTCAGTCGTCGTCGCCCAGCATCCAGGCTCCGGACATCCAGGGTGCGATGCAGAACCAGTACAACGCGCAGATGCAGGAATGGCAGCAGGGCCAGCAGAACAGCAACAACTTCATGAACGGGCTGTTCGGGCTGGGCTCCGCCGCGGCGATGGCGGCCTTTAGCGATGTCCGGCTGAAGCGCGACGTCCGGCGCATCGGCAAGACGGAGAGCGGCGTGCCGCTCTACGAGTTCCGCTACCGCGCCGGCGGCCCGCTGCAGATCGGCGTCATGGCGCAGGACGTGGAGCAGATCACGCCCGAGGCCGTGTCCGAGCAGGACGGCTGGAAGTGCGTCGACTATCGCATGGTCGCGTGACGGGGGGATTGAATGGCAGGCATCGTCTACGAGCAGCCGGCCACGCCGGCCGGCCCTCCCGCCACGCCGATCGGCCCGGGCTTCTCGCCGCAGTCCTTCCGCGACAAGAAGGACCAGTACGACAACCTGCTGCAGTCGGTGCTGTCTCAGCGCACGACCGGCGTTCTCGACGGCCTGGCCAAGATGGCGACGGCCGGCCTGCTGGGCTGGCGGCAGAGCAAGAACCAGGACAAGGCCGACAGCGCGCGGGCAGGGGCCTCCGCCGACACGTCGCGCCTGCTGGAGGCGCTGATGGGCGGCGGCAAGACGGCTCCGGCCGCGACCCCGCCCGGCGTCGGCGGCTCCGACAAGCTGACGAACGCGCTGGTGCAGTCCCGCGGCGGCCCGGCGCTCGGCAATGACGTGCTCGGCGACGGCAAGCTGCCGGCCGACATGGTGCACAAGGAGAGCCGCGGCAACCAGTTCGCCGCCAACGGCAAGCCCCTGACCAGCCCGGCCGGCGCGATCGGCATCGCCCAGGTGATGCCCGGCACCGCACCGGAAGCCGCGCGCCTCGCCGGCGTGCCGTTCGACGACAATCGCTACCGCACCGATGCCGCCTACAACGAGCAGTTGGGCTCGGCCTACTACGACGCGCAGATGAGCAAGTTCGGCGATCCGGAGCTCGCCCGCGCCGCCTATAACGCCGGGCCCGGCCGGGTCGACCAGTATGTCGGCAGCGGCCGCCCCCTGCCGGCGGAGACGGTGCAGTACGCCGACCTGAACGGCGATGGCCGGATCGGCGGGACCGCGCCGCAGGGGCCGCAGCAAGGGCCGCAGGTGGCCGCGGTGGGGCAGGGCGACATGCCGCTCGCACCGGGCGGCCCGGAGATGCCCGCCTCGATGCAGCCCGGCTATCAGCCGATCGGCTCGCAGGTTCCGCAGCAGCAGGCCGCGGCGCCAGCAGCCCCGGTAGGCCAGCAGCCGGCCGGGGGCGGCAATGCGCAGCTGCAGGCGGCCCTGGCGATCATGTCCAACCCGTGGGCGGACGAGGGGCAGAAGCAGGTTGCGGGGCTTATCCTCCAGCAGGCGATGAAGCAGGACCAGCCGGTCAACGGGATCGAGATGGGCAACCGCCTGGTGAACCCGCGGACGGGCGCCGTCATCGCCGATTTCAGCGAGCAGGGCGGCTCCGGCGCGTTCGAGGGCAAGGCGGCCGATATCCAGGCCGCGAACTACCTCGTGGCGCAGGGCAAGATGACCCGTGAGCAGGCGGCGCAATGGCTGCTGGCGCGCCAGGCGGTCGGGCCGAACGGCCAGGTCGACCTGATCACGCCGGATGCACTGTCGAGCGGCCAGAGCGTCGGCGGCGCGCCCGCGGTGATGAACGGGCAGCCCATGGGCGCCGCGCCGCCGGTGCAGCCGAACCAGCCTGGCGTCGTGACCGTGCGGCAGCCGGGGATGGCGAACCTGACCGAGGGCCAGGGCAATGCTGCGCTCTATGCCGATCGCATGCGGGCCGCCAACGCCGTCATCGACCAGTTCGGGGCTGAGGGGCAGGACCGCGGCCAGAATTTCCTGTCGGCGGTGCCCTTCTTCGGCAATTCGATGGTGAGCTCCGGCTACCAGCAGAACGACCAGGCGCAGCGGGATTTCGTGACCGCGACCCTGCGGCGTGAGTCCGGCGCGGCGATCTCCGAAAGCGAGTTCACCAACGCCCGGAAGCAGTACTTTCCGCAGCCCGGCGACAGCCCGGAGGTGATCGAGCAGAAGCGCCAGAACCGCTTGACCGCCATCAACGGCATCGCCCGGGCGGCCGGCCCCGCTTACTTCAACGCCGAGCAGCAGGCGGGCCAGCAGCCGCCGGTCGCGCCGCAGCCGCAGGGCGTTCCAGGGCCGCAGGGCGCCGCACCGCCGGTGCAGCCCGGGGGCGGCGGCGTGCTCCGCTACGACGCGCAGGGGAACCGCATCCAATGATCCAGGCGCAGTCGGCCGATGGCGTGATGCACGAGTTCCCGGACGGGACCGACCCGGCCGTGGTCGACCGGGTCATGAAGAGCTATGCCCAGCAGCAGGCTCCGGCGCCCAAGCCCGAGCTCGACCCGATGACCGGGCAGGCCCCGGCCCAGGACATGGGGTGGCTGTCGCGCCAGCTGATGGGCATCCAGCAGGCCATTGGCGGCCCCACGGACGCGCTTCGGCAGGGCGCGACGCTCGGCCTGGCCGATGAGGTGGGCGCGGCCGGCGGCGCCGTGGGCGAGATCGCCGGACGCTCGATGACCGGGAAACCGGTCAACATGGGCGGCCCGTCCCTCACGCACCTGATCACCGGCCAGGAAGCGCCGTCGCTCGGCAGCGCCTACAGCGAGAACCTGGACCAGATCCGCGGTCAGCAGCAGGCATGGGGCGAGGAGCACCCGATTGCCGACGTGGCCCTGCAGATCGCCGGCGGCCTCGGCACCGGCCTGGGCATGACTAAAGGCTTGGCGCCTGCCAAGACCCTGATGGGCAACATCGGGCAGAATGCCGCGGTCGGCGCCGGCACGGGTGCGGTTGCGGGGGCCGGCAATGCGGAGGGCGGCCCGTATGAGCGTCTGGTGGGCGCCCTGACCGGCGGCGTGGCCGGGGGCGCCATCGGCGGCGCGTTGCCGGCCGCTGCCGGCGTGCTCGGCCGCGGCGTGGGAATGGTCGGCAATGCCCTCGGGCTGCGCAATCCGCAGACGCAGGCGAGCCGCCTGATGCTGAACGCCCTGGAGCGCGACCAGGTGACGCCGCAGGATCTGGCAACCCGCGCTGCACAGTACCCGGGCCAGCCGGTGTCGATCGCCGACGTGGCCGGCCCGAACACGCAGCGCCTCGCCGGCGCCGCCTTCCGGGTGCCGAGCCAGGGGCGGGCGCAGATGCTGGACCAGCTCGAGCAGCGCAATTTCGAGCGGCCGGAGCGCATCGTCGACCTGATGCGCGGCGCGATGGGCAACCCGGAGGCGTTCAAGCAGACCGTCGAGCAGATCACGGTGCAGCGCGCCCAGGCGGCAAAGCCGTTCTATGACCTGCTGCGGCAGTCGGACCCGGCCATGTACAACACGCCGGAGGTGATCGAGATCCTGAACACCCCGGCCGGCCGCCGCGCGATCGCCGCGGCCGAGCAGAAGGCGTTGAACCTCCGCGAGCCGTTCCCGCAGCTGGTCACGACCGAAGTCGACCCGCTGACGGGCCAGCAGGTCCAGCGCGTCACCAAGATCCCGAACTTCGAAGCGCTCGACCAGGTGAAGCGCAGCCTGGACGACATCATTGAGGACGCCCGTGATCCGATCAGCCGGCGGATCCCGTCCGAGGTGCGCGATATCGCCCGGGTGCGCGGCGACCTGGTGGCCGAGATGGACGACGTGACCAACGGCCTCTATGCCGAGGCCCGCCAGTCCTTCGCCGGCCCGAGCGCGAGCCTGGACGCGATGAACTCCGGCCGGGCCTTCGCCAAGGGCGACGTGGAGGACATGGGGCGCCTGTTCGGCGGCCTGTCGAGCGGCGACAAGGATCTGTTCCGGCTCGGCGTCGTCCGTGAGCTGCGCGAGATGATCGAGAGGGGCGGGGGCAACCGGAACCAGGCCGCGGCCATCATGGGACCGGGCATGCGGCGCCGGCTGGCGGAGATCTTCCCCGACCAGCAGAGCTATCAGGCGTTCATGCAGGCCCTGCGGATGGAGAACACCATGCAGCAGACCAGCAACGTGGTCCGTGGCAACAGCGCCACGGCCGAGCGGCTGTCAGAGGACGCGGCGCAGGGCGCGGCGATGAACGACATCGCGGACCTGGGGGGCGCGGTCATGTCGGGCAACCCGATGCGGATGGCCGGAGCCGGCATCGGCTGGGCGGCACGCCGGGCGCGCGGCATCAACGAGCCGGTCGCCAATCAGCTGTCGTCCGCCCTGATGGACCCTTCGCCTCAGACGCGAAACCAGGTCATCGCTGAACTGCTGCGGTCATCCCAAGCGCGGCAAGCGCCCCAGCCAATCCCGGCGGCGCTCCTAGCAGGATCGCGCACGTTGCTCCCAGCCCTCCTAGGAGGAGGGCTCGCCCCGCAATCCTCCAATTGAATGGGGCGACCCGCCAGCTTCGCTCGGTGACGGGCTCATAGACGCCGGTTTCGGCATCGTATCGCGCGCAGTATTCAGCCCAGGTGCGGGGCTGATCGAGTTCTTTGCCCATCCCTCAAAGTAGCAGATTCAGGCCCCGCCAGACAGCGGGGCTTTTCTCGTTCGGGAGCACCGCATGCCGAGAAACACCAGCGGCACCTATACCAAGCCGGACGGCACGACCGCGGTCACAGGCACGCCGATCAGCAGCTCGGCGTACAACAACCTGGCCAACGATATCGGCAGCGCGCTGACCGACAGCCTCAGCCGGTCCGGCAAGGGCGGCATGCAGGCCGACCTGGCGCTCAACGGCAAGAAGGTCACCCTTTTGGCGCCGGGCACTGCGGACTCTGACGCGCTGCGGCGTGACCAGGTGGTTTCGCTCATCCGGCAGGGCGTGTACGGCGGCGTCAGCACCGGCTCGGCCAATGCCCAGGTGCTGACGATGTCGCCGGCGCTGCCCGGCTACTTCCAGGGCATGCTCCTGACCTTCATTGCCGGCTTCGCCAATACCGGCGCGACGACGCTGAACATCAACGGCCTAGGCGCAATCCCGATCACCAAGCCCGGCGGCGGCCTCGACCCCGGAGACATCACTGCCAACGGCATCACGGTCGTGGTCTATAGCGGGGTGGCCGGGGCGTGGTCCCTGCTCAATCCGAAAGCGCCCCTTGATCTGGGCTCGGCGGCTTTCCGTGGCGTGGGAACGGATGTCGGCGATCTTCCGGAAATCGCGAATGCGTCCGGGCAATTTCAGCCCGCCGTCGATGTCGCCCACAAGTCGCTCAACAACCTGACCGGTGCCGGCATCCAGCGCACAACCTGGGCGTCCATCGCCTTTGCCGGCGCGACCGCAGTCGTGGCAGCTGCGTTCAACGGTGCCGCCGTCGCGCGCAACGCGGTCGGGCTCTACACCATAACGTTCCCGCTGCTGGCTGGCGTCTACCAAGTCGCCATCGATCTGGACGTGGCGGTCTCTGCGACCGGCTTCAACGCCGCGGTCGTCACGGGCTCCCGCTCCAATACCCAGGTTCAGATTTCGACCATGCAGGGCAACTCCGGCGTCGATCCATTCGATCCCGACCGCGTCACCGTTTCCATCCATTCGATCGGCTGAGGTGCCTCATGGTATCGGCAATCGACCCGACCAAGCCGGAAACCGGCCTGGCCACGACGGCGTCTGTCCGCGCCAACTTCGCCACGGCCAAGGCCGAGATCGAGGCGCTGCAGTCCGGCGTCATCCCGAGCCTTCCCGGCGTCGGCCTGATGCTGACGTTCGAGACGATCGCCGACATGAAGGCCTATGACCCGCTTCTGCGGGCGCTGCTTCCGACGAACGCCTTGGTGTCTGTGGGCGGCTATTGGACGCCGGGCGATGGCGGCGGAGGCGCCTTCCGCTGGGCAGACGCCAGCGTGGCCACGCCCAACGGCGGGACCATCATCGCGCCGGACCTCGGCACCGGACGCTGGCTGCGCGTGGTCGAGACGCCACGGAACTACGACTTCCTGTGGTTCGGCGCGAAGGGCGACGCCGTCACCGACGACGCTGACGCCGTCATGGCCACGATCGATGCCGCCAAGGCCGATGGCGTGGGTGTCGAATTTTCGTGCAAGGACTATGCTGTCAGCCGCCGCATTGTGCTCAATGGCTCCGGCGCCAATCCGGACGCGCCCACCCCCGGCGAGAACGCTGCCGTCCACAGCTTCAAGGGTCAGGGGCGGCAGCCGTTCCTGGCTCGGTTCATTGCTATAGGGACGTGGCCGGCCAATCACGCCGTCGTCACGGGCCGCAATATGGTTGCCAAGACTGTTGGCAACTTCGCAGTGGACGCGAGCGGCATCGCCGATCAGGCCGTCGATCTGGCGTATGTCGGCAACGGACCGGGCGGCGTGGCGCCCTCCTGCGGCAACGAGTTCATCAGCATCTGGGCCGAAAATGCCCTGAAGCTCGGCATCAATCTCGACCAGGCTGCCGACTGCAAGATTTCTGCCATTCAGTACCGCGGCGGATCGCCGGAAATCGGCATCTCCATGCAGCTCGGCGGCGGCGGTATCTGGGCGGACACCTTGTTCGTAGGTGCCGGTCGGTTCCGGATCGCTTGCCAGAACGCCGGCCTGCAGAACTGCGGCTTCTTCAGCGGCATCGAGATTTCAGGTCCGGCCTTCAACCATATCCACTTCGACAGCGCGCACATCTATCCGTTTACGCCGCGGCGGACGCTTGCGACCAACCCCTTCACGACTTCAGTCGGGTCGGCCGTGGTCGTCGTCAGCATGCCAGGCCACGGGCTGAAGGATGGCAATTTCGTCGAGCTGGCCGGCTGCGTCGACACCAATGGCATCTTGGCAGCCCAACTCGTGACCACGGCCGCGACACCGCGCGCCATCACTTGGCTGAGCGACGACACTTTCTCCATCGTGGCAGACGCCCCGGCTGCGTCGGCGGGAGCGGCAGGCGGTACGACCGTCGCCATTACCGGCCGTGGCTGGAGTGTGTGGTCTTCTTCCTCCACCGGAAGCGGGCCGCGCAGCCTGACGATGACGGCCTGCTTCATGAACACCCTTGGCGTGGCCGGACAGAAGCATTTCGCCGGCCGTTGGCTGAACGGTGCGCAGCTCAACGGGTGCCGAATCGGCAACAACCTTGGCGTGCCGGCGGCTACCGACATCTACTTCGACGCCGCTCATTGGGGCGTGGCCGGCACGGACGGTACGCTACCGATGTTCTTCTTCAACAACTGCGGTTTTTCAGTAGACCGCCCCGTGTCGATCGCCAGCACGGTGCTGGTCGGCTTCCATGGGATGATGCAGGGCGGCGCGGTTGCCGCCAATTCTCTCCCCCTCCTTGAGCACCCCGGGCAGTTCCATCTCCCCAACGCGCTTGTCGGCAGTCCGCTGAAGATCGGCCCGATCCCGACCTACCTTTGGGCGGATGCGCAGGGGCATCTCCGGGTGCGGCCGCTCGCCGGCGTGCCCACGGTGGACACTGACGGGTTCCGCCTCATCGAGCGGATGACGGGGGTCTCCGACCCGGTTGGGGCCGTTACGCCGACGCACCAGGGCTGCTTCTACGTCGACACAGTGACGGGACGCGTCTACTCCGCGTTCAACACGACAATCAACAGTTGGGCGGAGCTCGGCCGCGTTCAGCGCGGTACTGCTTCGCCGGCCGGGGCGGTGACGCCGACCAGCGGCGGCGTGGTCTTCTTCGATTCCGTCAACAACAAGACCTACATCTCCAAGGGTACAACCAACGCCGACTGGATCGACCTGTCCGTCACATTCGGCACGATGTCCGGCCAGAACGCCAACAGCGTCGCGATCACGGGCGGGACGATCACCGGCATCACGGATCTCGCTGTCGCCGATGGCGGCACGGGCGCGTCTACCGCTGCCGCGGCGCGCACCAATCTAGGTCTGGGTACCATCGCGACCCAGGACGCCGCCACAGTGGCGATCACTGGCGGGTCAATCGTAGGGATCACCGATCTCGCTGTTGCTGACGGGGGTACCGGAGCCTCGACGGCCTCTGCCGCGCGCACGAACCTTGGCCTTGGCGACATGGCCACCCAGACCTCATCGGCCGTTGCGATCACGGGCGGTTCCGTGACCGGCATCACCGATCTGGCGGTTGCGGATGGCGGCACTGGCGCTTCCACGGCGGCGAACGCCCGAACGAACCTGGGTGCCTATGCGTCTGCCGGCGGCGATCTCTCTGGGCTCGTCAGCCAGAGTGGCGGAGCCGGCGTGGTGCTCGGCAACACAGCCCTCGTCGCTGGCGTGTATGCCGGCGGCGCCGTGACGCTGCCCTTGCAGACTCAGGCGGCCGGGACAACCGGGGCGGCGTTTTTCCGCGCCGGCGCTTCTGCGTCGCCGGCGATCATCCTCGGCGCCAAGACCCGCGGCGCCAGCGCGTCGGCGCACACTGTCGTCAACGTCAGCGATCAGCTTCTGGCCATCGCGTCCGCCGGCTCCGATGGCACGGCCTATCGCGACGGTGGCCGCTTCGTGTTCTCGGTCGCCGCCGCGCCCACGGCAACGCTGTGCCCGAGCCGTTTCGACGTCATCACGAACGACGGAACGACCTCGTTCCTCGGCGTCGGGCAGGACCAGAACGGCAATCTGCAGGTCAACAACGCCAACGTCATCACCCAGGCCCGGCACTTCATGCCTCGCCAGTACACCGTCGCCACGCTGCCGAGCGCCGCCACGGCCTTCCAGTTCATCGTCGTGACGGACGGAACCACCAACAACCGCCTGGCCATGTCCAACGGCACGAACTGGGTCTGGGTCAACACCAACACGATCGTCACGTGAGGGGGATCGGCATGCCTGACGCAGCCAAGCGCGCCGCGGACTGGAAAGATTGGGCCTACCGGACAGCGCTCGGCGCGGTCGTGCTGTGGGGCATGAACTGGCTCGGCAGCAAGATCGACACGCTGAGCGGGTTGCCGGCGAAGGTGAACCAGCTCGTGGTCGATCAGGGCAAGCTCACCGTGGCGGTCGACGACATCAAGAAGGCGCAGACCGGATTCGCGACTGGTGCCGATGTGCAGACGCTTACGGGCCGCGTCGATACGCTGACCGGCCGCGTCGACGGCATGGAGGCGACCGTCAACAGCCTGGTCAAGCCGGTTCCGAAGCGATGATCCGCGTCTTGGCGCTCGTCCTGCTGCTGGCAGCGTGCTCCGCGCCGGCCACCGTCGAGCGCCCCGCCATGGCGCCCATCGACACGCCATCGGTACCCAAGGCGGCGAAGGCCGAATGCACGCCGCCCGCATGGGAGCCGATCAGCCTGCCGACCGATGCCGCCGAGCAGATCGAGGCGCGACACCGCGACCAAGCCAAGGCGGAGACGGTCATCGCCGAGTGTGACCAGCGCCGGGCGGCAGCCGTGCGCGCCATCCGCAGACGATAGGAGACGACTATGCCGACCACGCCGCGAGGAGTGAGGAATGCAAATCCGGGGAACATCGACGCTGGCCAGGCCTGGATCGGCCGCGCGACACCCGAGGAGATGACGCCGGCGCAGCGGGTCGAGAAGCGCTTCGCCGTCTTCAAGGCGCCGGAATGGGGCATCCGCGCCCTCGTCAAGCTGCTGCAGACCTATCAGACCAAGCACAAGCTGAAGAGCGTCCGCGCCATCATCAACCGCTGGGCGCCGCCGGTCGAGAACAACACCAGCGCCTATGTGCGCGCCGTCGCCAAGGCCGTGGGCGTGACGCCCGACGCACCGATCGACGTCACCGACTACGACACGGCCGCGCGCCTGGTGGACGCGATCATTGCTCATGAGAACGCCGGGTATCGCTACCCGTCGGAAACGGTCCGGCGGGGATTGGCCCTTGCCGGCGTGGAGGAGAAGACGAGATGAATGCACAGATCAAGGCCATCGCCGCGGCTGCCGGCGGCGCTGTTGGCGGAGGTGTCGCCGGCGGCATCGTGCTGCCCGAGGGCTCGCCCTGGTACGCCTATGTGATCGTGATAGCCATCACGGCGTTGACGCCGTACCTGTCGACCTGGTTCGCGCCGAAGAACGCGCGGTGAAAGTCCGACCTGGACCATGGTGAAGGAGATCCGGGCCTGGCCTGAGCGCTGTGTCGAGAGCGGGTGCTTGCCGAAGACATGACGCTCCATCGAAGGGGAACAGGCTTGCAGCACGCCTAGGGCATGCGACGATTGAGTGCATCCTGGACGGCTTCCTCCGCGGCCTTCTGCATCCTGACGCCGTCGGGGCCGGTTGGAAATCCGGCCTTCCACACGATTCGAAGTCCTCCCGAAAGAAGCTGGCTGAAGACGCCGACAACCCGGCCACAACGGACGGAGCCGCCGCTGCCCAGATTGAACTCTACCGACCAGTCCGCCTTGTCGTGCCCGTTCGCCATGGTCGCCTTCTCCCAGTTGAATCGATGGCTCGTCGCGGCCACAACCGAAGAGCCCCGCCGAAGCGGGGCTGGTTCATTGAGCCGACGTCGCCTTCTTCTCGTCACCCTTGGCTCGTTGGAAGACATCCATTAGCTGTGCCGCCAAAAGGCCTGTGAGCAAAGCTTCCATCCTGCCGAGATCCAGACCCCCGTTTCGGTCTGCTTCGTCAGCTGCATCTAGGGCTTCATAGTAGGGCTCTCGATTGCTGATTATCTGGTCTGGAATGGTATTCAAGCCAGGGACAAAATATCCGAGGCGTATGCACATCACCAAGTATGATGCGGCTCGCGATGTTCTTCCGTTCCCATCGACGAAGGGATGGATCCAATTCAACCTCCACATCATGTAAGAGGCTAAATGGATCGGGCTCTTTGCCTCCCAATTATCGTTCACATAGTCACAGAGGCGTTCTATCTCCTCGGGAACCAAGAAAGCGTCGACAGGGGTATGTTTGCTACCCGCGATCGCGATCCCGGCCGGCCGCCAATTGCCTGCATATGCGCTCAAGCCCTCCAGCGCCACGCGTTGAAGAGTAAGGAGGGTCGAAGGCCGCAGCTTGAATGGACGTTCAGTCTGCGTGTAGGTCTCGACCATCTCCTGCACTAGCGCGGCCTGCTTGAGCGCGTTTAGACTCTCGCGCCTAGCCTTTTCGTCCGGATCGGTGACCAGATCGGCGGACAGCGGAATGCTATGTCGAGCACCACCGCCGTCCGTCATTTCAACCAGCCTTCTTCTTTAGTAGGCGCGCCTGCTCCTCGACCATCTCGCGGGTGATGAGAGGATTCTCGAATCCGGCATTGCCGTAAGCGAAGCTATTCCGCTGCGCTTCCTTCTCGGCAGGCGACATTTTCACCGACCGAGCGCGCTCGATCAGTTCCGCCAGCTGCTCTGTCATGGTGACCTCCTGGATACGAGCTCTATCTTTATGAATCGGAGGTTAGCAGAAATCACCCCGCAGATAGTTACGTTTTTCGTATTCCTGTGCGTCTCTTCGCTAAGGCTAGACTCTTGAATCGGCATCAATTTTCCCGCCAGGGACCATTGTGGCGACAATGCGGAAACGCTTATCCCCGCGCCCCCGGTCTTCCGAACGCGCCCCACTCAGAGCAGCCCGGGTGCTCGCAATAGCGCACCCATCCGGGGGCGAAGATCTTGGATGGGGGAGGGGCGTCGCTCATTCCTGACAGATAGCGCGGCTGCGGGTGAGTCGACTATGCCCTCGGCCTGATTGCCGCCTCGATCGCCTCCTGGGCTGCGCGTCCAACCGGGCCATCCTCGCCTGGCCCCGGACCGCCGCCCTGCCAGATGATCTGCACGACGCCGGTGTTGCGCACCCGAAACCGCCCGCGGTACTCCGGGCAGCGGATCGTGCCTTCGTCGCCGGCGTGCTCGACGGTCCAATCGGAAGCGTCGTGACCCTTCGCCATGCTCCTCTAATGGCGGCTGCAGGCGTCGGGTTCCTCAGGGGCGCCCAGTTCACGCCCCAGCTGCTGCATGCCATCAATCACCGCTTCGGGGTCGTTTTTGCACATCCGTCCGCGCTCGAGCAGGACGCGATTGATGATCACCTTCTGCTCATATGTCAGGCCGATGACGCGCCGGTAGATGAGATAGAAGCGTTTGATGGCGTGGTACCTCTCATCCAAGCCGCCGGCCTCGATGGCGCCGAGGGCTTGCAGGGTTACCGTCTCATACTCCTCTGCGAGCCGGCGGATCGCCCCCTCTCTGCTTGCTCTCGCCATGATCATCTCCTCTAAGCGTCGATGCTGCCGAAGATGTCGGACGCCTCTTCGAACTAGAGCAGCGAGCCTTGCCGCGGCGGCTCTGAGGCCGCTGTCCGGCGCTGCTGTGTGTTGTTCGGCGTGAGAATCTGCCCGGGCGGCGGACGCTTCCCCTTGGCCGGCCAGCAGGTCAGCAACTCGGCTGGGAACGGCCGCAGCAGGCCGCGCAGTTCCAGTTCGGTTGCCGGCACTTCACCGAGCCAAGCCGGCCATGCCTCCCGCGGCAGCACCGCCGGCATCCTGTCGTGCATTTCGCCCACCGTATCGTTCGCGTCGACCGTGATCTCCGCGAAGGTGCGGAGCCAATCGCCGGTTTCCGGGATGCGCCAAGCCTCCCAGATCCCGGCGACTGCAAAGCTCCCACCGTCGGCCATGCCGAAGGCAACCTGCTGCCCCTTGGGCCGGCCGAGTGTCCGGAATTCGACAAACCGGTCGGTCATGATGAGGCAGCGTCGCCGGGCGAACGCTTCCCTGAAGCTGGGCAGTTCGTGCACGGTCTCTGCCCTGGCGTGAAGCTGCGGGCTGGCCCGGTCGCGCGCCCAACGGGGGACGAGGCCCCATTGCAGCAGGTCCCAATGGCGGCCGCCCGTCTCGGGATGACGGCGCAGAACGATGCACCATTCGCCCGGGCCGGTGGTCCCCCAGCGTTCACCGTGCGCATGGTTCCGCTCGTCCCGGAGCCTGGTCAGATCCTTCAGCCGTTCGAGGCTGTTGCCTTCCTGCGCCATGATCAGGCAGCCAGCGGCTCGCCGGTCGGCACGATCAAACCGGCATCGTTGTTGCGCACATTTCCGACCCGAGGATCGACGGGCCACGCCGTCATCTGCTCGGCCGGATAGGGCCTCAGGAGCGACATGCGCTGCTCAGGCGTTGTCTCGACCTCACCCAGCCAAGCGGGCCAATCTTCCGGCGCCAGGATCACCGGCATGCGGTCGTGCAGCTGCGCCATCAGCGCGTTGGGTCTGGTGGTGATGATGGTGTAGGTCTCATATTCCTCGCTGCTCGCGGGATCCCGCCACCACTCCCACAGCCCGGCGAAGCTCATCGGGGTGCCATCGCGCAGCCCGATCGCGAAAGGCTGCTTCTCCTTCGGGTTTGCGCCCTTGCGCCATTCGAAGAAGAGGCTGGCCGGCACGAGGCACCGCTTGCTCTTGAACGCCCCCCGGAAGGACGCCCGGTTCGCCACGGTTACCCCGGCCGCGTCGATGTCGCGCGCGTTGATGCAGCTCATGCCGATCTTCAGGTCCTTCGCCCAGCTCGGCACCAAGCCCCAGCGGAGCATCGCGATGTCGCGCTCGCCGCTCTTGTCGAGCCTGCAGACGGGGTTGATCGTCGTGGGCGCGACGTTCCAGTTGTCGTGATAGGTGTTCGGCTGGTCCCGCTTGGGCGGCTTGCCGAAGGTGTAGAGCGACCAGATCTCTTCCCAGGTCATGTTGTGAGTCGTTCGACCGCACATCCTCGCCTCCCCGTCATCCTCTCGGCCAGCCCGGGCCGATCTCCAGCTTGGCGCCCTTCGCGCCGCAGCGCGCGCAGACCAGCCGATCGCCGACCTCGCGCAACAAGATATGGCCCCAGCGCCTCCGGTCCAAATCGACCCAGGCACGATGGCCGCAGCCCTTGGCGGTGCACGTGGCGCGCATCCGCTCGGCGCGGGCCAGGTTCCGCACCCGGCGACCCCGCGGCCAGCTCCGCAGAAAGCGCTCCGCCTCGTCCAGGCCGAGCGTGCCGAGCCGCTCGACTTCGGCCGGCGTCATCCCGGCCCGGCGCGCCTCCACCCGAAGCGCATCCCACCGGTCGCGCTGCTGGTTCACCAGCATCTGCCGCTCGTGCTGGTCGGGATTCTGGGATAGGCGGACGTCCTCGGAAAACGGCCCGCGCCTGTGCTTCATTCAATGCGCAGTGCCTCCAGCTGCCGTTCCGCGACCGCCAGGCCTTGTGCCAGCAGATCGCGAATCTCGCCCTCGCGAAGGCCGAGGTTCAGTGCTTCCCACCGCAGCTCGTTGCGGCGAACTTCATCCTCTATCTCGACGTCGACGATCTTGGTCTCGAGGTCGCGTGGCATGGTCAGCGCTCCTCGGCGTCCACGCGCCGGCGGAGGACATCGACATGCACGATGCGCTCGTAGTCGTCGACGATGAGGCACATACCCTCGTGGTCCATGGCGTAGACTAGGCCCTCCAGTTCGGGAGGCACCTCCATGGACGGCAGGCACTCCATGTCGGGGCCGTGCTTGGTCTGCAGGAACAGGCGATCGAGCATGCCGTCGAGCTCGTTGACCCGCTGCCAGTGAGGGTTCCAATAGCCCACCACCTTCCCGGTGACCTGTTCGAAAATCTCGGTGTGGTCGGCCTGGTAGGGCGGCGGCTCCTCCCAGAAAGCGACTCCGCTTCCGGGGGCGATGTAGAAAGGTCGGGCGGCCAACGCGGTCTCCCTTCTGTGATGATGTTCCCTTTATGTTCTAGCTCCAGACGACCGTGGAGTCGAATCGATTCATAAAATCCTATCGATTGGGCGTAGCATCGGATCCGACCACAACATGTGGGTCCGCGTGATCAACGAGGGGAGGGATCGATGTCTGGCGCGGCGCTTAGCGAGGAAGAGGTCTGGAGCCTTCTCGGACGGGTCCGCGAGGCGCTGGGCGAATTTCTGCCCGAGTCGGCCATCGGCGATGGTGCTCAGGATCTCGAGGCCGAGATCGACGACCTCACGAAGGGTATCCGGTTTCTCGGCAACCTGCCGCCACGCGCCGACCTGGCTGCGCTGAACCGGAAGTTCGCCAAGAGCTAGATCAGCGGCGGTGCTCCTGCCGGAACCGCGCCGGCGCCTTTGAGCCGTGCTGCCGGACGACGATGCCGGCCGAGCGCCAGAGGTCGATGTCGGAGGGGAGGGGCATGTGTGGGCTATTCCCCGATCCTTGGCCAGAGTCGGCCAGCTCGAATACGACTGGTACCTGAGCAAGCTCTGCAGGGCATTGCAGGCCTACTCGAAGTCGGCGTCGGCTTCCGATGGCGGCGCCCATTGCCAAGGAGCCTTGCCCTTCACCCGCTTGCCACCCTCGATGTCGCTTTGGATCGCTGCGAAGATCTCGCCGCCGACATGCCACCTGCTCGCGGCCGCGCGCCTTCCGATGAAACGACGGCGATGGTGATCATCGGGGAGATCGCCGGGGTAGGCGAGCTCGAGGAAGATCATGGCCGTCTCCGCCTCCCTCGGTTGGTCCCAGAATCCTCCTTCGTCGAAGTGCATGTAGCTCCCTTTGACGTCGGAAATGCGCATCCTGCTTCCCGAGACGGTGGCGACGACCTGGACCATGCGGATCCGCCGGCCAGCCCAATCGGGGATGTGCCTGCGTCGCGCCGTGATGCCGTCGAGCATCGCCTTGCTGGCGATCAGGACCTGGTCGCTCTTCGGATCCACGAAGAAGTAGCGAACCGCGAACTCGCGTCTGGTGACCGCCATGGTTGTTCAGCCTGGCTGTGGTGACGATCCCCAGGCGGGTAGCGTAGCCGGGACGTCTCCCGACGGCAATGCGCGGTCGCCGCCGGGTCGCGGCGCCCAGCCGGAACGGACCCGCACTGCTGTGCCGGGTTTTGTGCCGGCTCGTTCCTGATCTGATCGCGGGACAGCAGGCTGTCTATGCCTGCTAAGCCATTGGTTTGCCTGGAAAGAATATCGCCAGAGCAGCGGTTTGACACGGGGATTTGTTCGGGAGAACGAACGCGGTCCCTGTTACCGCCGTAAGAGGGCGGTGTCTGGCATGTGAGCGCTCCCTTCACACGGGAGTTCCCTCGCTGGCGAGATCGCTCCTGCAATCCTTTGTGGTACTATCCATGCATTGTGGTGGAGGAATTCAATGCGATTATTACGTTGGGCGGCGGTGGCGGCCCTCTTGGCGTCGTGCCAGAGCAGCGATGAGCGACAGACCGCGCAATGTCTCGGCTACGGCTATCAGGCCGGGACCGACGCTTTCGCGCAATGCAGGATGACGCTCGACATTCAGGATCGCCAACAGCGTGCCGACATCGTGGCCGCGGCCCGCCAGACGCAACTTCAAACACAAGCGCAGACGGCCCAGCCACTGCCTAACTCGCTCCAGGCCGGGCCTCAGAAGACATCCTGCAGTTGGCAGTACGGGAATTGGGTATGTCGCCCGAGCTGGTAGCGGCCGAGCTCACTGTTGGGACAATCCTCTCCGCTGCTTCGCCCCTTCAAGCACCTGGTCGAGCTGGTTCCTGTCCCTGATCTCGTGCAACGGGATGCTCGGCATCTCGAGGACGGTCTTATTGGACGCATCCAGCACTTTGAAGCGCAGCTTGGCGCCATAATCCCAGATCTCGGTCTTGCACCGGAGTGGAGCGAAGGTGTCGCGTACGATTTCTTGAATCTCTTCGTCGGTCAGCATTGCATCCCCGTTCGGCCATTCCGAGTGGCCACCAGCAACTTGCGCTCAGCTTGTCACTGTGCTGACGGCGTTCCAACCGTCCGAAAATACCGCCCGAAATCAACGGTTTGCTAAGGGGCATTCCGGGCCGAATAGTTGGAACGCCCCTTGATCTAACTCGCCTTCGCTCCGCCTTCTAAGCGGACGGTCGCTGGTTCGAGTCCAGCCGGGGTCGCCATCCTTCGCTACAGCACGAAGTCGCCGGCGACGAGAGCGATGCTGCCGGTCAGGGTGATGTGGAAGTCCGAGACCTTGTCGCCGTTGACGTCGCCGGCGATGGTGGTGACGCCGCCGACGGAGGCATAGCGCAGCTGCCCGGCCACGCCGGTGTAGAGGCTGGTGCCGATGAAGCTGAAGGCCTGGTCGCCGGCCAAGGCGGCCCTGGCGTCGATGCCGGCCAGGTCGATGCGGTCGCCCTGGGCGTGGCTGAAATCGGTGATCCGGTCGGCATTGGCGCCGACCACGCTGTCGCCGAGCGCGGTGAACTGGAAACGGTCCGCCCCGGCGCCGCCGGTGAGCGTGTCGTGGCCGACCCGGCCGACGAGAAGGTCGTTGCCGTTCCAGCCCTGCAGGACATTGGC
>NZ_JBFRCU010000029.1:0-77544 GCF_052113205.1 Inquilinus sp. YAF38
GAGGAATGGCGCCGCTGGGCCACCGGAGGAATGGCGCCGCTGGGCCACCGGCTGGCCCGGCACGCCGTGCCCGGCCCGGCCGTCCGGCAGCGAGGCGCAGATCCGGGCCGAGCGGACCCGGCGCCGGGACGCCGCCGTCGCCGTGGTCGAGCGGGCCTTCCCCGAGATCGACCCGGCCCGGATCCCAGGGATCAGGGCCGGGCTGGCGGTCCGGCTGCAAGAGGCCGACGTGGTCGAATGGCTCGACACCGAGACCGCCTTCACCGTCGGCCGCCGTCTCTGCCGCTCTCTCGGCATCGACCCCTATCTCTGCTACGACCGCCCGGACATCGCCGACACCGGATGACCGGCCGATCGGTTGGGCCAGTGCCACCCCCCTCACCCGAAATCGCTGCGCGATTTCGACCTCTCCCCGGGGGAGAGGTATCGGAGCGCCGCACCTTTTTCCCTCTCCTCGGGGAGAGGGAGGGGCCCGTCGCGTTGGCGACGGGAGGGTGAGGGGCCGGCCGCGCCGCTGCAGAGCCCTGCGCCGGCCACGACGCTCCGAGGAATTCTGCCGGCCCGGCCTCAGAGACCGTTTGGAAATGCGCTGGCGTGAGTCGGCTGGCGGTGGTGTCGAGAACCGGCGCGCAGCGGACGTTGGTCCGTGAGCACCGGAAGCGGAGAAACCGCCGTCAGACGGCCGCGCCAGTAGCATTACCAAGCGGTCTCTACCCCGCCGTCAGCTCCGACCAGCGGCGGGCGAGGTAATTGTGCTCGTCCATCACCGTGTTCCACACGGCGATGCGGCTGGCGCGGCGCCAATAGGAGCCGCCGGAGCGCACCGCGCCGGCCTTCACCGCGACGCGCCCGTCGGTGCCCTCCAGGTCCTTGGCCGCCGGCTTGCCCTCGTACCAGTAATCCCACTCGGCCGGGTCCAGGAACGGGCGCACCCGCTTGGGGATCGACATGTAGTAGCCCTGCCGGGCCATCACCGCGCCGGGCCAGCCGGACAGCCACCAGTTCAGATAGGCGTAGGCGACGTCCAGCGCCCGGCCGGACAGGGGGGCGGCGATGCACAAGCCGCCATGCCAGGCACGATAGCCCTCGCGCGGCGCCGCCTCGCGCACCGGCACGCCCAGGCCGGACAGGGCGACCGCGGCCGGGGCCCAGCTGCTCTGGATCGCCGCACGGTGGTCGACCATCAGCCGCTTGGCGTCGGCCATGGTCTGCCAGAAGCCGCAGAAATGGCCCTGCCGCTTGCGCGCGACCAGCAGGTCGATCAACCGGTCGATCTCAGCCAGCGTCATGTTGCCGATATCGGCAAAGCTGGCCTCGCCGCGCGCCTGCGCCGCCAGCGCCGCGTCGAACACGCCGATCGCCGGCTCGTCGACCAGCGCGACCCGGCCGTGCCAGCGCTCGTCCAGCAGCCAGCCCCAGCTCTCGGTCTCATAGGGCTGACCGGGCGGCACCACCGTCGGGTCATAGGCGAAGGCGTCGACATTGTGCACCGCCGGCAGCATGCTGATCTGGCGGGACGGCTGGGCCCCGAGCGACCGGTCGGGCTGGACGTACAGCTTCTTCACCGGCGCGTCGCCGCGGCCGATCATGGCGTCGGCGCTCAACCGCCCGGTCTTGGTCAGGTCGTTGACCTCGCCCCAGTGGGTGATGCGGGCGGTGTCGATCGGCTGAATCGCCTTCCAGAACCAGACGATGTCGAGGCTGTGGAAGCACTGGTCGTAGATGTCGAAGGCGCCCGGCTGGGTCGCCGCCTTCTGCTGCGCGCCCAGGAAATCCAGCGTCTCGTAGCCGATGGTGATGCCCAGATCGGCCTCGGCCCGTTCGCGGATGCCGTCGAGCAGCGTGATCTCGGTGCCGAGCACGCGCAGATGCGGCCGGCCCTCGGTGTGCACCGCCGGTTTGCTCAACACGATATCGGCTGCGTCCGCGGCCATGGTCCGTCCCCCGGGCGAAGTCGTATTAGAAGCGGATTTGCCGGCGGCTGGCCAGTGCGGCGGAGGGTCCGCGGATCATGCTGCGACAGGGGCGGTCTCGGCGAAGGCGGCCTGGAACGCGGCGAAGGACCGCTCGATCTCGGCCCGGGCGATGCCGCGGGTGATGAACACCAGCCGCGATCGCCGATCCGCGTCCGGCCAGGCATCGAGATGGCTCGGCGCGTGCACGATGTGCTGCGCGCCCTGGACCACGACCGGGGTGTCGGTGCCGGCGACGCGCAGCAGCCCCTTGACCCGCAGCACGTCGTCGCCGCGGCTGTGCAGCAGCAGGGTCAGCCACAGGCCGAACACGGTCCAGTCGACCCGGTCCTCGACCTCCAGCACGAAGGCGGCGATGTCCGGGCCGTGGCGGTTGACGTCATGGCCATGATGGTGCTCGGCGCCGGTCCGGCGCGCCAGGTCGAACCAGCGGCGGATCTCGGCCGGCTTGGTGGCGGGGTCGAAGGCGTCGCCGCCGACCAGCGCCTCGGCCGGCGGCGGGGCGTTGGCGGAGCGCCACAGCGGCACCGCCGGGTTGATCGCTTTCAGCCGCGCCTCCAGCGCCGCCACTGCCTCGGGCGCCGCCAGGTCGGTCTTGGTCACCAGGATGCGGTCGGCCACCGCCGCCTGCTTCGCCGCCTCGGGCTGGCGGTCCAGCTGCGCCAGGCCGTTCACCGCATCGACCGTGGCGATGACGTTGCCCAGGCGGAAATGATGGCGGATCACCGGCTCGCTCATCACCGTCGCCAGCACCGGGATCGGGTCGGCCAGGCCGGTGGTCTCGACGATCAGCCGGCCGAAGGCGGGGATGGTGCCGGCCTCGCGCCGATCGTACAGGCCGCGGATGGCGCGGCCCAGGTCGCCGCGGATGGTGCAGCAGATGCAGCCGCTCTGCATCAGCACCACATCCTCGTCCACCGCCTGCAGCAGGTGGTGGTCCAGCCCGACCTCGCCGAACTCGTTGATCAGCACGGCGCAGCCGGCGAAGCCCGGGTCGGCCAGGATGTGGCGCAGCAGCGTGGTCTTGCCGCTGCCCAGGAAGCCGGTCAGCACGTTAACCGGGATCATCGCCCAACCCCGGCGATGCGGTCGAGCAGGGCGGGGTCGAGCGGGTCGATGGTCCGGCCCCGCATCCGTGCCGCCGCCGCCCACACCGCCGGCAGCGCGTCGACGATCTCGCGCTGGCCGGTCGGGCCGCTCAGCACGAAGGCGCTGCCCTGCCAGTCGTCCAGCCGCAGCCCGAACAGGGTCAGGATCCGGTTGGCGGCGGCGGCGCGGTGCAGCCGCTCGGCCCGGCGGGTGCGGCCGGCGCCGAACACCTCCGGCCGGGCGGATTCCGCCGTCCAGTGCTCCTCGCCGCCGAGCACGCCGCACACGCCGCACATGGTGACTTGCTCCTTATGATCTATCGGAACCCAATCCCAAGACTGTCATGCCCGTCCTCGGACTTGATCCGAGGATTGACCCGGGCATCCAGAGGATGTCGACGCTCTCTGGATTGCCGGGTCAAGCCCGGCAATGACAATAGAAGAGAAATATCTTCAGAATTACTTCTTCCTCGGCGACCTTTTGGCGAAGTCGTCGGCCATCTCGTCCATGGTGACGAAGCGCACGCCGGGGTGGCGGATCATGTGGTTGTACAGCCGCTCCAGCATCAGCAGCACCTGCGGCCGCCCGGCGACGTCCGGGTGGATGGTGATCGGGAACACGGCATAGTCGCATTCACGGTAGACCCAGTCGAACTGGTCGCGCCACATCTCCTCGATGTGCCGCGGATTGACGAAGCCGTGGCTGTTCGGCGACTTCTTGATGAACATCATCGGCGGCAGGTCGTCGAGATACCAGCTGGCCGGGATCTCGATCAGGTCGGTCTCGACGCCGCGCTTCAGCGGCACCATCCATTCGCTCGGCTTCTTGGCGAAGTCGATCTTGGTCCAGCTGTCGCCGACCCGCACATAGTAGGGCTCGAAGTCCTTGTGCATCAGCGAGTGGTCGTACTTGATGCCCTTCTTCAGCAGCAGCTCGTTGCTGACCTGGCTGAACTCCCACCATGGGGCGACATAGCCGGTCGGCCGGCGGCCGGACAGCTGGGTCACCAGCTCGATGCACTTGTCGAGGACCTCCTCCTCCTGCGCCGGGGTCATGGCGATCGGGTTCTCGTGGCTGTAGCCGTGGATGCCGATCTCGTGCCCGGCCTCGGCCACCGCCTGCATCTGCTCCGGGAAGGTCTCGATCGAATGGCCGGGGATGAACCAGGTGGTCTTGATGCCCAGCCGGTCGAACAGCTTGAGCAGGCGCGGGCTGCCGACCTCGCCGGAGAACAGGCCGCGCGAGATATCGTCCGGCGAATCCTCGCCGCCATAGGAGCCGAGCCACCCGGCCACCGCGTCGACATCGACGCCGAAGCCGCACAGGATCTCTTTCGCCATTAGGAATTCCTCCTCTTGCTGGGCTGCGCCGTCACGCGGCCGCCCGGATCACCGTCGCCTCGCCGGGCTGCCAGCCGAGCACGACCTCCTCGCCCGACCAGCCGGCGGCGTATTTGTCGACATGACTCTCGACCCCGATCTCGCGCCCGTCCGACAGGCCGATGGTCAGGTGCAGCGCATGGCCGGTGACGGCCTGGCCGATCAGCCGGCCGGGCAGGGTGTCGCCGCGCCCGGCCAGCGCCGCGCCCTGGGCGGCGCCGACCACGTCGATCGCCTCGGACGGCACCACCACCGCGGCGGCGTCGCCGACCTTCAGCGTCGGGTCGTTCAGCGTGCCGTGCAGCGGGCCGAAGCCGGTGACGACCCGGGCCACGGCGCCGTCCCGCGCCTCCAGCCGGCCCGGCAGCACGGTATTGCGGCCGATGAAGCGGGCCACGAACTCGGTCTGCGGCCGGCGGTAGATCTCCTCGGGCGGGCTGATCTGCTCCACCCGGCCGCGATTCATCACCACGATCCGGTCCGACAGCGCCAGCGCCTCGGACTGGGCATGGGTGACGAAGACGAAGGTGATGCCGATATTCCGCTGCAGCAGCTTCAGCTCGGCCTGGATCGACTTGCGCAGATTGGCGTCGAGCGCGCCCAGCGGCTCGTCCAGCAGCAGGATGTCGGGCTCGACCACCAGGCCGCGGGCCAGGGCGGTGCGCTGGCGCTGGCCGCCGGACAGGCCGGCGCTGCGGCGGTCGGCGATGTCGGTCAGGTCCAAGACCTGCATCATCCGGTCGGCCTTGGCCCTTCGCTCCGCCGCCGGCAGGCCCTTCACCCTCAGGCCGTATTCGATGTTCTGGCGCACGGTCATGTGCGGGAACAGGGCGAAGTTCTGGAAGATGGTCGAGGTCGGGCGGCGCTCGGGCGGCAGGTCGTTGATCCGCCGCCCGCGCACCAGGACGTCGCCGGCGCTGATGTCCTCGAAGCCGGCGATCATCCGCAGCGTCGTGGTCTTGCCGCAGCCCGAGGGGCCGACGAAGGAGATGAACTCCCCCTTCGCCGCGCGCAGGTCGAAATCGATCACCGCCGGCGTGCCGTCCGGATAGGTCTTGCCAACGCCGGCGAGCTCGAGATCGTAGGTCACTGTGCGTCCCCTCGGTCTGCCGTCCGTCTCATGCCGTCGAGCCTATGAAATGATCGTCATCCCCGCGAAAGCGGGGATCTCGTTGCGCTAGGGCCGGATAGAGATTCCCGCTTTCGCGGGAATGACGATGTGAAAAGAGAGGATTGTGATGGAACCGTCTCATCATCGGCTCTTCGGCCTCAGGCGTTCAGGAACTCGTCCCATTTCTGGGTCACGTGGTCGTACTGGTCCGGCCACTGGTGCCAGTAGGCGACTTGGGCGGCGCGGGTGGCCAGCGATCCGCCGTCGCGCAGGTCGCCCTCCTTGATGCCGCGGTCGGGCGCGCCGACCCAGGGCTTGCCCTCGTACCAGAAGCCGTATTTCTCCGGCGCCATCACCGACTGGATGTTGGTGGTGGGGGAGTAGTAGCCCTGCTCCGACACCGTGATCGCCGGCGGGCCGGACAGCCAGTAATCGGCATAGGCCGACACCGCCGCCTGGTTCGGCGAGCTGGCGATCAGCGACACGCCGATGGCCCAGGCGCGATAGCCCTCCTTCGGCACGGCGTATTTGCAGGGCTTGCCCTGCGCCTTCACCGCCATCACCGCCGGCTGCCAGGCGTCGCACACCACCATCTCGCCCGAGGCCATCAGGTTCACCAGCTCGCCGAAATCGCCCCACAGGGCGCGGAACTGGCCCTCCTTCTTCTTCGACACCAGGAACTTCATCGCCTCGTCGATCTCGGCCTCGCTCGGGTTGCCGGGGTTGGCGACCTGCGACAGGCCCAGCGAGTTCATCGCCATGATGGCCTGGCCCAGCGCGATCAGCGGGTCGGTGTTCAGGCCGGACCGGCCCTTGAACTTCGGGTCGAAGATCGCGGTCCAGGTGTTGGCCTCCTCGTCGGACAGCACCGACGGGTTGAAGCCGATCGAATCGTAATTGTAGACCGCCGGCACCATCCACAGCTCGGTCTGCGCCTCGTCCTTCCAGATCTGGCCGACGATCTGGGCGCCGCGCGGCCATTTCGGGTCCGGCTTGGTGAAGGTGTCGCGGATGTTGGCCCAGTTCTTCAGGCCCGAGGCCGGGATGGCGGTGACGTTGTCGGTCTGCACCACCGAGGGCAGCCGCTCGCCGATCACCTCCCAGCAATCATAGTCGGTGGCGCCGGACAGGATCTTGGTCTGGGCGTCGGGGAAGGTCGCCGCCGTGCCCTGGGTGCTGCCGACGCCGGAGGCGGTCTTGAAATCGGCCAGGATGCGGTCCTGCACCGTGACCGACAGGCCGATGGTGCGCAGCTGCTCCTTGGCCAGGGCGCCGGCCTGGGCATAGGCGCGGCTAGAGTTGAGGAAGGGCGTGCCGCCGCCCATCGCCAGGGCGGTGGCGCCGATCGTGCCCTGCAGGATCTGCCTGCGGCTCAGATGCGGAAACTGTGCCATGTGTGCTCTCCCGTTATCGTGAAAACCACCCGAAACCGGCCCTTCTCAACGGGGCCGCCAACACGTCGTGCTCAGTACCGTCCGACCAAGAGGCCGCCATCGACGACGATGGTCTGGCCGGTGATGTAGCGGGCCGCCGGCGAGGCCAGGAACAGCGCCACATCGGCGATGTCGTCCGGCTCGCCGACCCGGCCCATGGGGATGAACGCCGCCGCCTTCTCCAGCCCTTCGGGGCCCAGCGAATGCTCGCGCGACAGGGCCTGGGCGGTGCGGATGTAGCCGGGGGCGATGCCGTTGACGCGGATGCCGCTGCGCGCCAGCTCCACCGCCAGGCCGCGCACCAGCCCGACCACGCCGGATTTGGCGGCGGAATAGTGGACGTGCTCGTCCCAGCCATAGGCGACGCCCATGATCGAGGACAGGGCGACGATGGCGCCCTGGCCGCGGGTGCGCATGCCGGGCAAAGCGGCGCGGACCACGCGGAAGATGCCCTTCAGGTCGACGTCGAAGGTGTGGTCCCACTTGGCGTCGGTCATCTGCGACAGCGGCACGCGGTGGGCGATGCCGGCATTGGCGACCAGCGCATCCAGCGCGCCGTGCCGGGCCTCGACATCGGCGACCACGGCGTTGACCCGCTCGGTGTCGGTGACGTCGAGATGCTGGAACTCGCCGCTGCCGCCGGCATCGCCGATCGCCTTGGCGGTGGCGCGGCCCTCGGCCTCCAGCACGTCGGTCACGACCACATGGTGGCCGGCGCCGGCGAAGGCCAGGGCCGTGGCCCGGCCGATGCCGATGCCGCCGCCCGTGATCAGGGCAACCTTGCGGGTCATCATTCCTCCTACAGCATCACGTCGCCGGAATTGGGCCCCAGCGTCTGGCCGACATAGATCCCGGCGGCGGGGGAGGCGAGGAAGGCCACGGTCTCGGCCACATCCTCCGGCGCGCCGAAGCGGCCGAGCGGCAGCTGCGCCTTCTTCGCCGCCCGCCACTCCGCGGACAAAGCGCGCACCAGCTCGGTCTCGATCGGGCCGGGCGCCACCGCGTTGACGCGCACGCCGCGGGCGCTGACCTCGCGCGCCAGTGCCTTGGTCAGGCCGATGATCCCGGCCTTGGCGGCGCTGTAATGCACCAGGTCGACGCCGCCGATCTGGCCCAGCTGCGAGGCGATGTTGACGATCACGCCGTCGCCGGCCGCCAGCATCGCCGGCAGTGCGGCGCGGCAGCACAGGAAGGTGCCGCGCAGATGCACCGCGATCATCCGGTCCCAGTCGGCCACCGCCAGTTCCTCGAACGGCGACTGGTGGACATGGCCGGCATTGTTGACCAGCAGCGTGCAGTCGCCGAACGCGTCACGCCCGGCGGCGAAGATCCGGTCCACGGCCTCGGCGTCGGAAACATCGGCCCCGACCGCCTCGGCCCGCCCGCCGGCCGCGCGCAGGGTCGCGGCCACCGCTTCGGCCCGGTCGGCATGCAGGTCGGCGATCAGCACGGCGGCGCCCGCGCCCGCCAGCCGTTCCGCGATCGCCTTGCCGATGCCGCTGGCGGCGCCGGTGACGATGGCGGTGTGGTCGGCCAGCGCCCTCATCGCAGCTCCTCCTGGATCGCCATGCGCTTGGCCCGGCGGACCGACAGCGCCATCAGCACCCCGTAGACGGTGAGGAGGGCGAAGGAGAACAGGGTGGTCAGCACCCCGAAGGCGAAGATGTTCGGATGGATCTCGACCGAGAAGGTGCCGTAGATCGTCAGCGGCAGGGTCTGGCCGCCGCCGGCGGTGAACAGGGTGCGCGGGAACTCGTCGTAGCTCAGGGTGAAAGCGAACAGCATCGCGCTCAACACGCCCGGGAAGATCAGCGGGAAGGTGATCTTGCGGAAGGTGCGGATCGGGCTGACGCCCAGGCTCCAGGACGCCTCCTCGATCGACCGGTCGAAGCGGTTGAAGATCGCCAGCATGACCAGGAAGGCGAAGGGGAAGGTGTAGACCACATGGGTGACGAAGGACGTCCCCCACCACGCCCGGGGGATGCCCAGCTCGTTGGCGACCAGGGCGACGCCCAGCCCGACCAGCACCCCCGGCACCATCATGCCCAGCACGATCAGGTAGAACACGATGCCGGAACCGCGGAAGCGCGACCGGAAGGCCTGGGCCGACAGGGTGCCCAGCACCGTGGCCACCACCATGGTCATGAAGGCGAGGGTCAGGGACCGGACCAGCGCGTCGCCGATCGCCAGCGGCGCCACGCGCGACGGCGGCGCCCAGCCGAACAGATGCTGGTACCAGTAGGTCGACCACTCGATGATCGGGAATTGCGGCCCGCCCTCGGGCCCGGACTGGAAGCTCAGCGTCGCCAGCACCGCCAGCGGCCCGTACAGGAACACGATGAACAACGCCGTGAAGGCCATCAGCGCGGTGCGGAGAAGCGGCTGCCCCTGCATGGCCTACAGCTCCTTCCGCAGATCGACCAGGCGCAGCAGGCCGGCGATCACGATGCCCATCACCACGGTCAGGATCACGCCGACCACCGCGGCGAAGGCCCATTTCAGCGAACCCACCTGGGTGACGATGATGTTGCCCAGCAGATTGACCTTGCGGCCGGACAGGGCGGCGGCGGTGGCGAACTCGCCCAGCACCATGACCGAGACGAAGATCGCGCCGACGATCACGCCGGGCAGGCTCAAGGGCAGGATCACGGTGCGGAAGATCCGGCCGGTGCCGGCACCCAGGTCGCGCGCCGCCTCGATCAGGCTCGGCTCGATCCGCGACAGCATGAAGGCGATCGGCCCGACCATGAACACGACATAGATCTGGGTCATGCCGATGACGACGCTGAGCTCGGTGAACAGCAGGCCGGCCACCGGCTCCGACACCACGCCCAGCTTCATCAGCAGGATGTTGACCGCACCCTCGGTGCCCAGCATCGGACGCCAGGCCAGCACCCGGATCAGGAACGAGGTCCAGAACGGCACGACGCAGACCACCAGCAGGATGGTCTGGACCGTCTTGTTGCGGACGAACAGACCGATATAGAGGGCCACCGGATAGCCCAGCGCCAGCGTCGTCGCCAGCACGATCAGCCAGATCCGGACCGTGGTCCACAAGGCCGACAGATAGGTCGAGGTGCCGAAGAAGGTGCCCCAGTTCTGCAGGGTCAGCGTCGGCTCGATGGTGAAGGTCTTCTGGGTCCAGAAGCTGACATAGACCATCATCGCGATCGGGACGACCAGGAAGGCGGTCATCCACAGGGCCCCCGGCGCCGCCAGCAGCGCCGCCACCCGCCGCCCGGTGCGCCGCCTTGGGATCGGGGCCGGTGCGGTCTCGGTCATGGTCTCCGCTCCGACGCTCATCGCCGCCCCTCGCGGAACACGAGGGCGTCCGCCGCCGGCCAGCGCAGCGCATAGCGGCGCCCGGCGTCGAAGCTCCCCGGCCGGCGGTGGCTCAGATGGTATTCGACCTCGACCGGCCGGCTGCCGGCGACGTCGAACAGATAGGTCACCCGGGCGCCGGAATACTCGCTGGCGATGAAGCGGCCGGGCAGGGCGGCCTCGCCCGGCGCCGCCGGATCCGTCTCCTCCGCGACCGTCACCTTGTCGGCGCGGATGCAGTAGGCGGCGGCGCCCGAAGCGGTGTCGCCCGGCAGCGGCAGGGCGGCCTCGGCGAAGCGGAAGGCGCCGTCGCCGACAATGCCCTCGAAGATGTTGTAGCAGTTCAGGAAGCGGGCGACCCGGACCGAGCCGGGCCGGTTGTACAGGGTCTGCGGCGGGCTGATCTCGGCGATCCGGCCATGGTCCAGCACGGCGGTGCGGTGGCCCATCGCCAGCGCCTCCTGCTCGTTGCCGGTGACATGCAGGAAGGTGCCGCCGAGCTGGGCCTGGATGCGCTTCAGCTCGATCATCATCCGCTCGCGCAGATTGGCGTCGAGGGCGCCCAGCGGCTCGTCCAGCAGCACGATCTTCGGGTCGGTGACCAGGGTGCGGGCCAGGGCGACGCGCTGCTTCTGGCCGCCGGAGATCTGGCTGACGGCGCGGCCGCCCAGGCCGGTCAGGCCCAGCAGCTCCAGCGCCTCGCCGACGCGGCGGCGGATCTCCGCCTCGTCCGCCACCGGGCCGCGGCTGCGGTGGCGCAGGCCGTAGGCGACGTTGTCGAAGACGGTCATGTGCGGGAACAGGGCGAAGCCCTGGAACACGAAGCCGATGCCGCGCTCATGCGCCGGCATCGACAGGATCGACCGGCCCTCCAGCCGCACATCGCCGTCATCCGGCGTCTCGAAGCCGGCGACGACCCGCAGCATGGTCGATTTGCCCGAGCCGCTGGGGCCGAGGATGGACAGGTACTCGCCCGCGCCGACCGCCAGCGACAGGTCGCTCAGCGCCGGCGCGCCGCCATAGGCCTTGGTGATGCCGCTCAGTTCCAGGAGCAGAGTCATGCGTCCCCGAATCTCCCAAGCCGTGCCCTGAGCCCCGCCATCCCGTCCGCGTCGTTCGGCGTCGCCGCTGCGCGGTTTCGATGCGAGGCTCGGGAAGCCTAGTCAAAAATGATTTTGGTATGCAATAGTCTTTTTGTGGTGACTGAAAGCTTCGCCATGTCGCGCGATTTGGTTCCTATCAGCCTCGAAAGGCCTGTCTGTCCAAGTTTCAGGCAGGCTCCGAGACCCAGTGTGGTGCTTTGGGTATGCGATAGTCATTTTCCTGGTGCTGTTGCCTGCGTGATGGGCAGCGGGCTCTTGCACCGGGGCGCCGCGGGGGCCATCAGAGGACAGGGATCACCGGGACGGGCGGAACGCTGCTGCAGGACATGACGGACACGGCGACGAACGCGTCCCCGCCGCGGCTCTACGAGATCGTCGAGCGTGCGCTGCGGTCGTCGATCGGCGCCGGGCGGCTGCCGGCCGGGCTGGTGCTGCTGGAGGGCCCGATCGCCGAGGTCTTCCAGACCAGCCGCGCCCCGGTGCAGCGGGCGCTGGCGCGGCTGGAGGCGGACGGGCTGATCCACCGCTTCGAGGGCCGCGGCTATCTGGTCGGGGCGGCCGGCGTTGCGCCTTTGCGCGCCGACATCCGCGGGTTCGGCCTGGACGCGGCGGAGGAGATCGACGAGGCGCAGCAGTCCCGCGCCTCGTGGGAGCGGATCTACGCAACCGCCGAGCGCCAGATCGCCTCCTGCCTGGTGTTCGGCCGCTACCGCATCGTCGAGGCGGAGATGGCCGACCATTTCGGCGTCAGCCGGACCGTGGTGCGCGATGTGCTGGGCCGGCTGCAGGAGCGCGGGCTGATCGAGAAGAACGCCAGCTCGCACTGGATCGCCGGACCGCTGACCGCCCGGGCGATCCGCGAACTCTATGAGATGCGCCGGCTGCTTGAGCCGCCGGCCCTGGTCAGCGCTGCGCCGTCGCTGCCGCATGGCGAGGTCGAGGCGATGCTGGACCGGCTGCGCCGGGCCGAGGCGGCAGGGCCGCGGCCGCCGCCGGAGACCATGGATTCGATCGAGGACGACCTGCATGTCCGCTGCGTGCTGGCGACGCCGAACGCTCGGCTGGCCGACGCGCTGCGCCACAACCAGCTGCCGCTGCTGGCCACCCACGCCTTCACCCGCTCGCTCGGCATCGCCGACGACCAGCCGATCCTGACCGAGCACCGCCTGGTGCTGGAACTGCTGGCGCAAGAGGCCTGGCCGGCCGCCGCGGCGGTGCTGGAGACGCATTTGCAGGCAGCGGAGCGCCGCGCCGTCGCCCGGCTGAAGACGTTGGCGGTGATCCCGGTCCCGGCCAACCTGGCGCCGTATCTGACGAAGACGTCGGAGCATGGGTAGGGGGTGTTCACCCCTCGCCGTCATTGCGAGGAGGCGAAGCCGACGAAGCAATCCAGGGGCCACGGCAAACGGCCCTGGATTGCTTCGCTTCGCTCGCAATGACGATCAGGGAATTCTGAAAGGGGTCTGCAATCCCTCGCCCCTATCCCGCCTCCGGCCGGAACTCCGCCTCCAGGCCGCGCAGCAGGTCGAGCAGGCGGCGGCGGAAATGCTCGGCGAAGCGGTCGGCGGCGCGGGAGCGGGGCTGGCCGGCGGCGAAGGCCAGGCCGAACTCGTTCCACAGCAGCGGCCGGAACGGGCGGATGGCGATCGGCAGGTCGCGGAAATGGCTGGCCATCAGCGCGTTGACGATGGTCACCCCCAGCCCCTGCGCGGCGAAGGCGCAGGCCGAGCCGACCGAATGGGTCTCCACCCGCACCTGCGGCCGGAAATGGACCCGCCGGAACATCTGGTCCATCTCCGCTCGCGCCGGTCGCTGCCGGCCCAGCAGCACCAGCGGCTCACCCTCCAGATCCTCGACCGACACCACCGCCTTCTCCGCCAGCCGGTGCCCCTTCGGCATGACGCAGACGCTGGTGGTGCGGGCGATGGCGATGGTGTCCATCCCGGCCTCGCCGGTCGGCAGTCGGACGAAGCCGAGATCGGCCTGGCGCGTCAGCACCGCGCGCTCGGTCTCGTGATAGGCGCCGGACAGGATCTCCAGCGCGACATTGCCATGGTCGCGCAGGAACTCCTCGACGATCAGCGGCAGGATGGTCTGCGACATGCTGTGCGGCACGCCGATGCGCAGCAGGATCTGGTCGGAATTGCCGGTCCGCAGCGCCTCCGCCACATGCTGCACCCGCTGCACCCCGTCGACCGCGTCTTCGACCGAATCGAGCAGGCCGACCGCCTCCGGCGTCGGGATCAGCCGGCCCTTCTCGCGGGCGAACAGCTCCAGCCCCAGCTCGGCCTCCAGCTGGGTCAGCAGGCGGCTGACCGCCGATTGCGACAGGCCCAGCCGGGCCGCCGCGGCGGTGGTGGAGCCGCTGCGCATGATCGCCTTGAAGGCCTCGAGCTGCTTGACGTTCATGCCGGCAGCGCCGATATCCGCGACACGAAGCATCGGTCCGGGCCGCCGCCGCGCATGAAATGCGCATAGCCCGATGCGGATTCCGCATCATGTTGCGGGCTGTTCTCTCCCACGCCTAACGTCCCCCTCGCCACGCCGGTCCGCCCGGCTCGGCCCATCATAAGCGAAGCAGGGACGCAGATGCGGGATTCGCGCGCCGGGACGCCAAGCCGGCCATGACCGTCTTCATCATCCGCCGGCTGGTGCAGAGCGGCTTCGTGCTGCTGGTCACCTCGATCCTCGTCTTCCTCGGCGTCTACGCCATCGGCAACCCGATCGAGATTCTGGTGCCGGCCGACGCCTCGCAGGCCGAGATCGCCCAGGCGGTGCAGTCGCTCGGCCTCGACCAGCCGCTGTGGCGGCAGTATCTGACCTTCCTCGGCAACGCGCTGCATGGCGATCTCGGCCGGTCCTTCGTCTTCAACCAGCCCTCGATCAGCCTGATCTTCGAGCGGCTGCCGGCCACGCTGGAGCTGGCCTTCATCGCCCTGCTGCTGTCGCTGGTGGTCGGCATCCCGCTCGGCGTGCTGTCGGGGCTGAAGGCCGGCAGCGGCTTCGACCGCACGGTGATGACCGGCTCGATCCTCGGCTTCAGCCTGCCCAACTTCTGGCAGGGCATGATGCTGATCATGATCTTCTCGGTCATGCTCGGCTGGCTGCCCTCGACCGGCCGCGGCGCCACCGGCGAGGTGCTGGGCCTGCACACCAGCCTCGCCAGCTGGGACGGGCTGACTCACCTGATCCTGCCGGCGATCAACCTGTCGCTGTTCAACGTCTCGCTGATCATCCGCCTGACCCGCAGCGGCATGCGCGAGACCCTGCCGCTCGACTTCGTCAAGTTCGCCCGGGCCAAGGGGCTGTCCGAGCGGCGGGTGATCTTCGTGCATGTGCTGAAGACCATCCTGATCCCGATCGTCACCGTCATCGGCATGGAGTTCGGGTCGCTGATCGCCTTCGCCACGGTGACCGAGACCATCTTCGCCTGGCCCGGCGTCGGCAAGCTGATCATCGACAGCATCATGCGGCTCGATAGGCCGGTGATCGTTGCCTACCTGCTGATCGTGGTCGCCATGTTCATCGTCATCAACCTGGTGGTCGACATCCTGTACTCGGTGCTCGACCCCCGCGTCCGGCTGTCCGACGCATGAGCGACATCGCCACCCCGAAGGTCCGCCGGCCGCTGCTCGGCGACGGCATCCTGGCCCAGGCGCTGCGCGGCATCCTGGATAGCAAGGCCGCGACTCTCGCCGCCATCGCCTGCCTGATCCTGGTCGCAGTCGCCTTGTTCGCGCCCTGGATCGCGCCGCAGGACCCCTACGACCTCGCCTCGCTCAGCATCATGGACGGCCGCCTGCCGCCGGGCAGCGAGAGCATGGACGGCTGGACCTACTGGCTGGGCACCGACGCCCAGGGCCGCGACATGGTCTCGGCGATGCTGTACGGGCTGCGCACCAGCCTGAGCGTGGGCGTGCTGTCCGGAATCTTCGCCCTGGCCGTCGGCACCACGCTCGGCCTCGTCGCCGCCTATTTCGGCGGCAAGATCGACACGCTGGTGATGCGCGTCGTCGACCTGATGCTGGGCTTCCCCACCATCCTGGTCGCGCTGATGATGCTGGCCGTGCTGGGGCAGGGGGTGGGCAAGGTCATCCTGGCCCTGGTCGTCGTGCAATGGGCCTATTTCGCCCGCGCCGTCCGCGCCGCGGCGCTGGTCGAGCGCGGCAAGGAGTATGTCGAGGCGGCGCAGTGCCTGGGCTTGAGCAAGGCGCGCATCCTGTTCAGCCATCTGCTGCCGAACTGCCTGCCGCCGGTGATCGTGATCGGCACTATCCAGGTGGCGCATGCCATCGCGGCCGAGGCGACGCTGAGCTTCCTCGGCATCGGCCTGCCGATCACCGAGCCGTCGCTGGGCCTGCTGATCGCCAATGGCTACCAGGTGCTGCTGGCCGGGCTGTACTGGATCAGCGTGTTCCCGGGCCTGCTGCTGCTGGCGCTGATCTTCTCGATCAACATCGTCGGCGACCGCCTGCGCGAAGCGCTGAACCCTCGGCTGCAGAAGTGAGGGCCCGGAGATGACGGTGCCCACGCTCAGCGTCGAGAACCTGCAGACGCATTTCTTTACCAAGGCCGGGGTGGTGCGCGCCGTCGACGGCGTGTCTTTCCGGGTCGACCGCGGCGAGATCCTGGGGCTGGTCGGCGAATCCGGTTCCGGCAAGTCGATCACCGGCTTCTCCATCCTCGGCCTGGTCGATCCGCCGGGCCGGGTGGTCGGCGGCCGCATCCTGTTCAAGGGCGAGGACCTGGCGGCGCTGCCGGCGGAGCGGCTGCGGCAGCTGCGCGGCAACCGCATCGCCATGATCTTCCAGGACCCGATGATGACCCTGAACCCGGTCCTGCGGGTCGAGACCCAGATGGTCGAGACCATCCAGGCGCATGAGCGAGTGTCGCGGGCCGAGGCCGTGGCGCGCTGCCGCGACGCACTGGGCCGGGTCGGCATCCCGTCGCCGGAGGAGCGGATGCGCGCCTACCCGCACCAGTTCTCCGGCGGCATGCGCCAGCGCGTGGCGATCGCCATCGCCCTGCTGCACAAGCCCGATCTGATCATCGCCGACGAGCCGACCACGGCGCTGGACGTCACCATCCAAGCCCAGATCCTGGCCCAGGTGCAGACTCTGTGCCGCGAGACCGGCACGGCGCTGATCTGGGTCAGCCACGACCTCGCCGTGGTCGCCGCGTTGGCCGATCGGATCTGCGTCATGTATGCCGGAAAGGTGGTCGAGACCGGCACGGTCGACGAGGTGATCGACCGGCCGGCGCATCCCTACACCATCGGGCTGATCGGCTCGGTGCCCGGCGACCGGCCGCGCGGCGCGGCCCTGTTCCAGATCCCCGGCATGGCGCCGTCGCCGCTGTCGCTTCCCGAGGGTTGCGCCTTCCGCCCGCGTTGCGGCCACTCGACCGAGGCCTGCCTGGCGGCGCCGGAGACGACCCGGCGGGGCGACCGCGCCTTCCGCTGCTTCCACCCGCAGTTGGAGGAGCGCGCATGACCCCGCTGATCGAGGCCGCCGGCCTGGGCAAGCGCTTCAGCAAGCGGCTGGACTATGCCGAGAAGGCGGCGCGCTTCCTGGGCGCCAGGGTCGAGGAGCGGACGGTGCACGCCGTCGACGCGGTCGACCTCGCCATCGCCCCGGGCGAGGTGCTGGGGCTGGTCGGCGAATCCGGCTGCGGCAAGTCCACGCTGGGCCGGATGATGGCCGGCATCCTGCCGAAGAGCGACGGCGCGATCCGCTGGCGCGGCCGGGATGTCGACGGGCTGGCCGGCGACGCGGCGCACGACGCCCGGCTGAAGGCGCAGATGATCTTCCAGGACCCCTTCGCCTCGCTGAATCCGCGCAAGCGGGTGCGCGACATCATCGGCGAGGCGCCGCGGGTGCACGGGCTGGTGCGCCGGCGCGAGGCCGACGGCTACGTCCAGGAAGTGATGCGCCGGGTCGGGCTGGACCCCGCCTATCGCGATCGCTTCCCGCACCAGTTCTCCGGCGGCCAGCGCCAGCGCATCGGCATCGCCCGGGCCCTGGCGGTGAAGCCGGATTTCCTGGTCTGCGACGAATCCATCGCCGCGCTCGACGTCTCGATCCAGGCGCAGATCCTGAACCTGTTCCTGGAGCTGCGGCAGGACCTGGGCCTGACCTATCTGTTCATCAGCCACGACCTCGGCGTGGTCGAGCATATCAGCGACCGGGTGGTGATCATGTATCTCGGCCGGGTGGTCGAGACCGCCGCGACCGCCGAGCTGTTCGACCGGCCGCTGCACCCCTACACCGTGGCCCTGCTGAACGAGGTGCCGCGGCTGAGCAACCGCAAGCGCAAGTTCGAGACGATCAAGGGCGAGATCCCATCGCCGCTGCAACCACCCAGCGGCTGCCACTTCCACCCACGCTGCCCGATGGCCACCGACCGCTGCCGCACGGAGCGGCCGTCGCTGCGCCCGGTCGCGCCCGGCCACCAGGCCGCCTGCCACCTGATCTGAGGCGCCGAACGCGCCCGAAACCGAACAGAGGAGAGCGAGATGATGCGGACGCCGGCATGGATGAAGCAGAGAAACGCGTTGCCTCTCCCGCTTGCGGGAGAGGTCGGAGCCGCGTTGGCGGCTCCGGGTGAGGGGAGTTTGTCGAGGCCCGGGCCAGCCCTCACCCGGTCGTCCTGCGGACGCCCGACCTCTCCCGCCACGCGGGAGAGGCAACGCAAAGATGGCCGGCTGTTTCACACGATGGCCTTGGCTCTGGCGCTCTGCTGCACCGGCTTCGGCACCGCCCAGGCCGCCGACCTGACCATCGGCACGGCGACCGAACCCTCCGCCATCGACCCGCAATTCTCGCGCACCGGCAACAACCAGTCGATCTCGCAGCACATGTTCGACCGGCTGGTGCAGACCGACGAGAACCTGCAGGTGCAGCCGGCGCTGGCCCTGTCCTGGACCTCGGTCGACCCGACGACCTGGGAGGTCAAGCTGCGCCCCGGCGTCAAGTTCAGCGACGGCTCCGACCTGACGGCCGAGGACGTGATCTTCTCGCTCGACCGCGCCAAATCGGTGCCGAACAGCCCGGCCCCGTTCACCGGCGCGGTCGGCAGCATCGCCGGGATGACCGTGGTCGACCCGCTGACCATCCGCTTCACCACCAAGGCGCCGACGCCGCAATTCATCGAGCAGGTCGGCCTCGTCTACATCGTCTCGAAGAAGGCGTCGGACGGGAAGGCGACCAGCGACTTCAACTCAGGCGCCGCCGCCATCGGCACCGGGCCGTACGTGTTCAAGCAATGGGTGCCGGGCGACCGGCTGGTGCTGGCACCGAACCCGCATTACTGGGGCGACAAGCCGGCCTTCGACAACGTCACCATCAAGTTCATCTCGAACGACGCGGCGCGGATGGCGGCGCTGCTGTCCGGGTCGGTCGACCTGATCGACGGCGTGCCGCCGAACGACGTGGCCACGGTCGAGAGCAGCGGCAAGGCCAAGGTCTATTCCACCACCTCCGGCCGGCTGATCTACCTGGCGCTGGATTCGGCGCGGGACCAGAGCCCGTTCGTCACCGGCAAGGACGGCCAGCCTTTGGCGGCCAACCCGCTGAAGGACAAGCGGGTGCGCCTCGCCGTGTCCAAGCTGATCAACCGCGACCTGATCATCCAGCGCCTGCTGAACGGCTCCGGCACCGCGGCCGGGCAGATCGTGCCGGAAGGGCTGGGCGGCTATGCGGCCGATGTGAAGCCCGAGGCCTATGACGCCGCCGGCGCCAAGGCGCTGCTGGCGGAGGCCGGCTATGGCGACGGCTTCGGGCTGACGGTGCATTCCTCGAACGACCGCTTCGCCGGCGACGCCGACATCGCCCAGGCGATCGGCCAGATGCTGGCGCGCGGCGGCCTCAAGATCAACGGCGTGGTCACCCAGCCCTACAATGTCTATGCCGGCGCCGCCTCGAAGCAGGAATACAGCGCCTTCATCTTCAGCTTCGGCAACAGCAACAGCAATTCGGCCAACGCCCTCACCAATGTGCTGGCGACCTATGACAAGGAGGCCGGCAAGGGCGCCTTCAACCGCGCCCGCTATTCGAACCCGGAGTTCGACGCGGTGCTGAAGCAGGCGCTGGCGGAGTTCGACGAGGCCAAGCGCAACCAGCTGCTGGAGCAGGCGGCGCGGATCGGCTTCGGCGATGTCGGCATCGTGCCGCTGTATTTCCCGACCGTGCACTGGGCGGCGCGCAACGGCATCACCTACCGCGCCAACAAGAACGAATGGACCCTGGCCACCTATGCGGAGGCGGCCAAGTGAGCTCGGGCGAAGTGCTGCGCGACCGGATGGTCACCCTGCGCGACGGCGTGCGGCTGGCGACCGACGTGTACCTGCCGGCCGGCTATCGCATCGGCGTCGACGCACCGCTGCCGGCGATCCTGGAGCGCACGCCCTACGGCAAGACCGAGCTGTCGCGCTCCGAGATCGGGGTCGGCATGGACGGGCCGATGACCCGGCCGCAGGTGGCGGCGCATTTCGTCCGCGCCGGCTATGCCGTGGTCTACCAGGATTGTCGCGGCCGCCACGCCTCCGAGGGGGTGTTCACCAAATACACCTCCGAGGGGCCGGACGGCTTCGACACGGTCGCCTGGATCACGGCCCAGCCCTGGTCGAACGGCAAGGTCGGCACCATGGGCCTGTCCTACGCCGCGCACACCCAGTTCGCGCTGGCCTGCCTGAACCCGCCGGGCCTGGCCTGCATGGTGGTGGATTCCGGCGGCTTTTCGAACTCCTACCAGTGCGGCATCCGCCAGGGCGGTGCCTTCGAGCTGAAGCAGGCGACCTGGGCCTTCAGCCAGGCCAAGGAAAGCCCGGCGGCGCTGGCCGACCCCAAGGTGATGGCGGCGCTGGAGGCCGAGGACATCCGCGCCTGGTTCGCCGCCATGCCCTGGCGGCCCGGCCATTCGCCGGTGCGCGCCGTGCCGGAGTATGAGGCCTATTTGTTCGAGCAATGGACCAGCGGGTCCTTCGGCGACTACTGGAAGCAGCTCGGCATCTATGCCGAGGGGTATTACGACCGCTTCCCGGACGTGCCGATGGTGCTGATGTCCAGCTGGTACGATGCCTATGTCCGCACCACGATGGAGAACTACGGCGCTCTCAGCGGCCGTACCGCGCCGGTGCAGCTGATCATGGGGCCGTGGCTGCACGGCAACCGCAACACCACCTTCAGCGGCGACACCGAGTTCGGGCCGGCGGCGACGATCGACGGCAACGTCACCGCAAGCTGGCTCGACTTCCGCCGGCGCTGGTTCGACCGTTGGCTGAAGGGCGAGGGCAACGGCGCCGAGGCGGAGCCGGCGGCGCGGCTGTTCCTGATGGGCGGCGGCAGCGGCCGGCGCACGGCAGAGGGCCGGCTGGACCATGGCGGGCGCTGGATCGCGGCGCCGGACTGGCCGCTGCCCGGCACCGCCTTCACCGACTACCATTTGCACGAAGACGGCCGGCTGGATCCGGCGGTGCCGGAAGCGGCGGAGGCGTCGATCGCCTACCAGTCCGACCCGGCCGATCCGGTGCCGACCATCGGCGGGTCGCTGACCTCCGGCCAGCCGGTGTTCGAGGGCGGCGGCTTCGACCAGACCGAGGGCGACCGCTTCTTCGGCAGCCGCCGGCCCGGCCTGCCGCTCTCCGCCCGCCCCGACGTGGTGGTGTTCGAGACCGAGCCTTTGGCCGAGGACCTGGCGGTGATCGGGCCGATCGAGGTCCGGCTGTTCGTCTCCTCCGACGCGCCGGACACGGACTTCACCGCCAAGCTGATCGACGTGCATCCGCCGACCGCGGACGACCCGAAGGGCTTCGCGTTGAACCTGACCGACGGCATCCTGCGCTGCCGCTACCGCGACAGCTGGGAGAACCCGTCGCCGCTGGAGCCGGGCCGGGTCTACGCCATCACCATCGAGCCTTTCGCCACCGCCAACCTGTTCAAGGCCGGCCACCGGATCCGGCTCGACATCGCCTCCAGCAACTTCCCGAAATACGATGTCAACCCGAACAGCGGCGAGCCGGAGGGCACGGGCCGGCTGAAGCGGGTGGCGACCAACCGCATCCATCTCGACCGCAGCCACCCGTCGCGGATCGTGCTGCCGGTGGTGCCGGTGGAGAGCCTGGTCTCCCTGCCCAAGCCCGGGTGACCGGCCTCAGGCGACCGGGACGACGTCGACCTTCACGGTCAGGGCCTGCGACCCGGCGCCGAGGATGACGCCGTCGATTGGCGACACGTCGGCATAGTCGCGGCCGCTCGCCAGGACGATGTGGTCGTTCTCGACCAGCACCGCATTGGTCGGGTCGAAGCCGAGCCAGCCGAACTCCTCGCCGCACCAGGCCGTCACCCAGGCATGGGTGGCGTCCGCCCCCTCCAGCCGCTTCTTGCCGGGCGGGGGCAGGGTGCGCAGATAGCCGCTGACATAGGCGGCCGGCAGGCCGACGCCGCGCAGGCAGGCGATCATGATGTGGGCGAAGTCCTGGCACACGCCGCGGCGGGCCTCGAAGGCCTCGATCAGCGGGGTCGAGACCGCGGTCGCCTTCGGGTCGTAGGTGAAGTCGGCCTTGATCCGGCGCATCAGCTCGGTGGCGGCCTCCAGGATCGGTCGGCCGGGCGGGAAGCTGGCATGGGCATAGGCCGACAGCGGCCCGAGGATCGGCACCAGCCGGCTCGGATACAGATGATGGGCGGGGGAGGACGGGGCCAGCGACGCGGCGGCGAAGGCGCGCTCGCGCACCTCCTCCCAGGGCCGGCTGGCCTGGCGCAGCAGGTCGCCGGTGTCGCGCGTCACCTCGACTCGCGACCGGGCGTCGACCCGCAGCTCGCGATGCGCCGCCTCGATGGTGACGGTGACGACGTCGTTGCCGAAGAAGCTGCGCCGCGCCGCAGAGGCGGCCGGCACCGGCCGCACCTCGATCGCCCGCGACAGCACGCGCTGCTCCGGCCGGTCGCTGGGCAGCAGGCGCAGGACGCAGCGGGCGAAGCTGACCGGCGTCTCATAGGCGTAGGTCGAGAGGTGACGGATGTCGTAGATCATGCTGGAGAGCCGCTAGGCAGGGCCGACCGCCTGTTTTTATTGTCATGCCCGGGCTTGACCCGGGCATCCAGAGATTGTCGACATCCTCTGGATTGCCGGGTCAAGCCCGGCAATGACAGAAGAGAAACACGGTCAGGCCTGTCCTCTTCGCTTGACCCCATCAATACAGCCCCGTCAGCTTCTCGGGCCGCGCGGCGTTGCGGCCCTGCAGGAAATAGCGGTCGGCGATCGCCTCGGACAGCTGCATCAGCTTCTGCTCGAAGCCCAGGATCTGGCTGTTGTCCAGGGATTCGGCCTGGGCCGCCGACAGGGTGCCGGAGATGATGGTGGCCAGCCGCAGCGGCGCCTCCGGCATGCCGTCCTCGCGCAGCGACGGCAGGGCCTTCAGGTGCTCCAGCAGCCGCTCGACCTGGAACGCCACCGCCCGCGGGTTGAACGGGTCCAGCACCACCATGTCGCGCACCGGCGCGAGGGCTGGACCGATGACGTAGCGCGACCGGTAGCTGATCTGGGAGTCGACGAGGTCCAGCAGCGCGTCGAGGTCGTCGATGGTGGTGTCGGGCTCGGCCAGGTGGCGGGCGAAGCGGCAGGTGTTGATGCCGCGCTCGATCCGCCGCCCCATGTCGAGGAAGCGCCAGCCGGCGACCTGGTTCATGTTCTCCTGCGCCAGGCCGGACAGGGCGGCGATCACATGCAGGGCCCGGTCGGCGCGGTGGAAGGTCTCGCCCTCCGGCAGCTCCGCCTCGCCGGGCAGGCCCAGCCGCTCCTCCAACTCGGCCAGCAGCGGCCAGGAATCGGCGGACAGCCGCTCGCGGATGCCGGAGGAGGCGCGCCGCGCCGAGCGCACCAGCGAGATCGCGGCGCCGTAATTCTCCGTCTGGTTCAGGGCCGCGGCGGCGACGGCGCTGGCGCTGTCGCCCGGCTTCGGCCGGGGCACGGCGCCCCAGGCCACCAGCAGCTTCTGCAGCCGGTCCAGCGTCTGGCCGCTGCCATGGATGGCGGGATCGGCCTCGACCAGGCTCGAGCACAGCCGCCGCACCAGCCGCAGTGTCGCCTCGGCGCGCTCGAGATAGCGACCGAACCAGAACAGGTGGTCGGCGGCATGGCTTGGCAGGTTGCCGGCGATCCGGCGTATGGGCACGCGGTCCTGCCGGGGCAGCAGCGACGTGGCCTCGACCGGTTTGTCGGCCAGGATCCAGACATCGGCGGTCTGCACCCCCTGGCCCATCGACACGGCGCGCGCGTCCAGCCGGTCGGAGATGCGGCAGAAGCCGCCCGGCATCACCTTCCAGCCGTCCGGCGTGGCGGCGGCGAAGACGCGCAGCACGAAGGGCCGCGGCACCAGCTTGCCGTCCTGCCAGGCCGGCGTGGTCGACAGCCGCGCCACCTCCTGCCCGACATAGTCCACGGGACGGGTCCGGATCGCCGCCTCCAGCCGCGCCCGCTGCGATGCCTCGGCGCCGAGCACGGAGGGCTGGCCGGGAAAGCCGGGAACGGTGGCGCCGAAGGCGGCCGCGATCGCCAGCTCGGGCAGCGCGGCCAGCACCGTCTCGCGCTCCTGCGGCTGGCCGCACCACCAGGTGGCGACATTCGGCAGCTTCAGGTCCTCGCCGCGCAGGCGGCGGCACAGCGCCGGCAGGAAGCTCAGCAGGATCCGCGCCTCGGCCAGTCCGGCGCCGGGCATGTTGGCCACCACCACCTGGCCGCCGCGGATCGCCTCCAGCAGGCCCGGCACGCCGAGGCGCGAGGATGTGTTGAGCTCCAGCGGGTCGCAGAAATCGGCGTCGACCCGGCGCCACAGCACGTCGGCGCGCTTCAGCCCGGCGATGGTGCGGACATGGATCCGCCCGTCATGCAGCACCAGGTCGTCGCCCTCGACCAGCATCAGGCCGAGATAGCGCGCCAGATGCGCCTGCTCGAAATAGGTCTCGCTGTAACGGCCGGAGCTGAGCAGGCAGATGCGCGGGTCGGAGCGGTCCGCCACCGCCGCCAGCCCGGCGCGCAGCGCGCCGAAGAACGGGGCCAGCCGCTCGACATTCATCTCGTGGTACAACGCCGGCAGGGCGCGCGACAGGATCAGCCGGTTCTCCAGCGCATAGCCGCCGCCGGACGGCGCCTGGGTCCGGTCGTTCAGCACCCACCAGCGCCCGTCCGGGCCGCGGCCCAGATCGGCGGCGTAAAGATGCAGGTAGCGGCCGCCCGGCGGCGCCACGCCGTGCAGCGGGCGCAGGAAGTCCGGGCTGCCGGCGACTGCCGCGGCGGGCAGCGCCCCCTCCGCCACCAGCCGGCCGTCGCCATAGAGGTCGCGCAGCACGGTCTCCAGCAGCTCCGCCCGCTGGATCACCCCGGCCTCGATCTCGCGCCATTCCGCCGCCGAGACCAGCAGCGGCACGCGGCTCAGTGGCCAGGACCGTTCGCTGGCCTCGCCATGGACGCGATAGGATACGCCGGTGTCGCGGATATGCCGGTCGGCGGCGGCGAAGCGGCGCTCGGCCTCATCCGGCGCCAACCTGGCCATGACGTCCAGGAAGTCCCGCCAATAGGCGCGCGGCTTCCCGTCCGGGCCGATCAGCTCGTCCGGCACGCCGGGCAGGGGGGTGTAGCCGGCGATCCAGTCCTGCAGGCGCCGGGCCGCGGTCCGGGCCGTCATCGCATCCTCCCCGGCGCGCAGCGAAGCTTCACCGGCCAACGGGTGTCCTGAGATCCAAGGTCAACGGAAATTCGCTCGTTCGCTCTTCGGCCGGCATGGCCATCGGCCCGGGAGTATGCCCGTGATCCTGGAAGCGCGCGAGCCGTCGCGCTTCGGCTTCGTACGAATTTACCGGAAATGTGTCGTAACTCCGGCCGCCGGGATGGGCGGAGTGGTAGACGAAGCCACCCAGCGACCGCCCGTTCCAGGCATCGATCACGTCGAAGGTCAGCGGGGTGTGGACCGGGATGTTCGGGTGCAGGCCGCTGGGCGGCTGCCAGGCCTTGAAACGGATTCCCGCCACCGCCTCGCCCGAGGTGCCGGTGCCGTTGAGCGGCAGGCGGCGGCCATTGCAGGCGATGATGTGGCGGCCGGGGACGAAGCCCTCGGCCCGGATCTGCAGCCGCTCGACCGAGCTGTCGACATAGCGGGCGGTGCCACCGCCGGCACCTTCTTCGCCCATCACGTGCCAGGGCTCCAGCGCCTGGCGCAGCTCCAGCGCCACGCCGCCGCGCTCGGCCCGGCCCAGGATCGGGAAGCGGAACTCACGCTGGGCCTCGAACCAGTCCGGATCGAAGGCATAGCCGGCCCGCTTCAGGTCGGACAGCACGCCGAGCATGTCCTGCCAGACGAAATGCGGCAGCATGAAGCGGTCGTGCAGCGCGGTGCCCCAACGCACCAGCCCGCCCTGCTGCGGCTCGCGCCAGAACCAGGCGAGCAGGGCCCGCAGCAGCAATTGCTGGGCCAGGCTCATGCGGGCGTCGGGCGGCATCTCGAAGGACCGGAACTCGACCAGGCCCAGGCGGCCGGTCGGGCCGTCCGGCGAATACAGCTTGTCGATGCAGATCTCGGCGCGGTGGGTGTTGCCGCCGACATCGACCAGCAGGTTGCGGAACAGCCGGTCGACCAGCCACAGGGGCAGGGGGCCGGCCTCGGGCGGCGGCACCTGGGCCAGGGCGATCTCCAGCTCGTACAGCGAATCGTGCCGTGCCTCGTCGACCCGCGGCGCCTGGCTGGTCGGGCCGATGAACAGGCCAGAGAACAGGTAGGACAGGGCCGGGTGGCGCTGCCAGTACACCACCAGGCTCTTCAGCAGGTCGGGGCGGCGCAGGAAGGGCGAATCCGCCGGGGTGACGCCGCCGAGGACGACATGGTTGCCGCCGCCGGTGCCGATATGGCGGCCGTCGGTCATGAACCGATCGGTGCCCAGCCGGGTCTGCCGCGCCTCCTCGTACAGGCCGGCGGTGATCTCGACCGCCTCGCGCCAGCTGGCGGCGGGGTGGACATTGACCTCGATCACGCCCGGATCCGGCGTCACCTTGATCACCTGCAGCCGCGGGTCATGCGGCGGCGGGTAGCCCTCGATCTGAATCGGCAGGCCGGCCTCCGCGGCGACGGCCTCGATCTCGGCCAGCAGCTCGAGATAGTCCTCCAGCCGCTCGACCGGCGGCATGAACACGCACAGCACCCCGTCGCGCGGCTCGAAGCTCAGCGCGGTGCGGACCACGTCCTCGACCGTCGGATCCCGCTGCGGCGCGACCGGCTGCCGCGGGGCGACCCCGCCGGCCGCCACCGCCGGGCGGGGCTGGTGGAAGTCCGGCAGCGGCGGGTGCTCGTCGAACGGATCCTGCGGCACGACCTCGGGATACTCGTCCTTCGGCACCCAGGGCAGCGAGCTCAGCGGCAGGCGCAGCCCGACCGGGGAGTCGCCGGGGATCAGGAACAGCCGGCCGCGGCGCAGGGCCCAGCGCTCGCTCATCCAGCGCCCGCCGTGCCGCGCGGCCCAGCGCTGCACCGGCAGGACGTAGCCGGTGGGGGCGGCGAGGCCGCGCTCGAAGGTCCGGATCATGCGGGCGCGCTCCTCCGGGTCCGCGATCTTCGGGTCCCGCAGGTCGACATTGGCCGGCAGCTCGGCCTCCTTCAGCAGCCAATGCGCCGGATCCTCATAGGCCGGCATGACATAGCCGGTGAGGCCGAGCCGTTCGGCAACGCGCTCGGCGAAGCGCCCGGCCTCGGCGGCGCCGGCCTCGGCCGGGCGGGCGGCCTCGGTCGCGAGCAGGCCGGGGTCGCGCCAGACCGGCTTGCCGTCGCGCCGCCAGTACAGGCCGAAGGCCCAGCGCGGCAGGCTTTCGCCCGGATACCATTTGCCCTGGCCGTAATGCAGCAGTCCGCCCGGGCCGAAGCGGGTCCGCAGCCGCCGGATCAGGTCGTCGGCAAAGATGCGCTTGGTCGGGCCGACCGCGGCGATGTTCCATTCCGGCGACTCGAAATCGTCGATCGAGACGAAGGTCGGCTCGCCGCCCATGGTCAGGCGGACATCCTGGGCCGCGAGGTCGGCATCGACCTGCTCGCCCAGCCGGTCGAGCGCCTGCCACGCCTTGTCCGAGAACGGCATGGTGATGCGGATCGGCTCGATGATGCGCGACACCTCCATCGCGAACTCGAATTCGACCTCCGCCGGCTCGACCACGCCGCTGATCGGGGCGGCGGAGCGGTAATGCGGCGTTGCCGCCAGCGGGATGTGGCCCTCGCCGCACAGCAGGCCGGAGGTGGCGTCGAGGCCGATCCAGCCGGCGCCGGGGATGTAGACCTCGGCCCAGGCGTGCAGGTCGGTGAAGTCCTTGTCGGTGCCCTTCGGACCGTCCAGCGGGTCGATGTCGGCCTTGAGCTGGATCAGGTAGCCGGAGACGAAGCGGGCGGCCAGGCCCAGCCGGCGCAGGATCTGCACCAGCAGCCAGGCGGAATCGCGGCAGGAGCCGGCGGCCAGGGCCAGCGTCTCCTCCGGCTCCTGCACGCCGGGCTCCAGCCGGACCAGGTAGCGGATGTCGTGCTGCAGCCGGGCGTTCAGCCCGACCAGGAAATCGATGGTGCGTGCCTCTTCTTGAGGCAGCCCCGCCACGAAAGCGGTCAGGCGCGGGCCCGCCGGCTCCGGCTCGAGATAGGGCGCGAGCTCGACGCGCAACTCCTTGGGGTAGGCGAAGGGATAGGCCTCGGCGTAGGGCTCCATGAAGAAGTCGAACGGGTTGATGACGGTCATCTCGGCCGTCAGGTCGACCTCGATCGCGAACTCCGTCGCCTTCTCCGGGAACACCAGCCGCGCCAGCCAGTTGCCGTGCGGGTCCTGCTGCCAGTTCACGAAATGCTCGGCCGGCGTGACGGTCAGCGAATAGCTCGGGATCCGGGTGCGGCTGTGCGGCGCCGGGCGCAGCCGGACCACCTGGGGCCCGAGCGCCACCGGGCGGTCGTAGCGGTAGCGGGTGACGTGGTGAAGGGCGGCGACGATGGACACGGACGCTCCTGCCTCGGCTGGACCACGGGACGTCCCGCAGTCGGAGAGTGAGACTGTGCGCGTCTGCAAGCAAGAAGCATGCAAGCGCCGACCGAGGCTTGACCCGGAGCGGTCGATCGCGTCCCCTTCGCCCGGGCGGCAGGAGGGAGGCGGATGGAGGGGGCGTACACGGTCGGCTTCCTGCTGATCCCGAACTTCCCGCTGATGCCCTATGCCGCGGCGATCGAGCCGCTGCGCGCCGCCAACCTGCTGGGCGGGCGCGAGCGTTACCGCTGGCTGCATTTCAGCCCGGACGGGCAGCCGGTGCGTGCCTCCAACGGCATCGCCATCGCCCCGGACCGGCCGCCGGAAGCGATGGCCGAGGCCGACCTGCTGGTGGTCTGCGCCGGCACCGGGGTCGAGGGCTTCGACCACCCGCCGACCCTGGCCCGGCTGCGCGACTTGGCGCGGCACGGCACGGCCCTGGGCGCGGTCTCCGGCGGTCCCTACCTGCTGGCCCGGGCCGGGGTGCTGGGCGGCCACCGCTTCACCCTGCACTGGGACCACCACGCCGCCTTCGCCGAGCGCTTCCCGGAGCTGGAGCCGAGCGGGCATCTGTTCGAGATCGACCGCGGCCGGCTGACCTGCTCCGGCGGCATCGCCGCGCTCGACCTGATGCAGGCCCTGATCGGCCGGCGCGACGGCCCGGCCCTGGCCGCCCAGGTCGCGGACTGGTTCATGCACACCCAGCTGCGCCATGGCGACGACCCGCAGCGGCTCGACCCGCGCCGACGCTTCGGCGTCAGCCATCCCGGCCTGCTGGCGGCCCTGGCGGCGATGGAGCAGCGGATCGAGGAGCCGCTGTCGCGGCCGGAGCTGGCGGCGATCGCCGGCCTGTCGCTGCGCCAGCTCGAACGCCTGTTCCGCGACCGGCTCGGCCGCAGCCTGGCCGAGCATTACCTCGACCTGCGGCTGCGCGCGGCGCGGCGCCACCTGCGTCAGACCACGCTGTCGGTGACCGAGGTGGCGCTGGCCTGCGGCTTCGTCAGCGCCAGCCATTTCTCGCGCAGCTACCGCACCCGCTTCGGCCATCCTCCGGCGAAGGAGCGTGAGGGCTGAGCCGCTTGTCCCATTGGGACATGCCAGTGGCGCGCTGAGGCAAATCGCGATCCGGGTCTGCCGGATACTGCAGGCCATCCGGCGGTGGAGGCTGCGTGCGCTATTCGATCTTCTCGGTGCTGGGCCAGGCCCTCAGGGGCCAGAAAGGCTGGACGCCGGCCTGGCGCGACGCGGCGCCGAAGCCGGATTACGACGTCATCATCGTCGGAGGCGGCGGGCATGGCCTGGCCACCGCCCATTACCTGGCCAAGGAGCACGGCATCACCCGCGTCGCGGTGCTGGAGAAGGGGTGGATCGGCGGCGGCAATGTCGGCCGCAACACCACCATCATCCGCTCCAACTACCTGCTGCCCGGCAACATCCCGTTCTACGAATGGTCGATGAAGCTGTGGGAGGGGCTGGAGCAGGACCTGAACTACAACGCCATGGTCAGCCAGCGCGGCGTCTTGAACCTGTTCCACTCCGACGCCCAGCGTGACGCCTATGCCAGGCGCGGCAACGCCATGCGGCTGCACGGCGTCGATGCCGAGCTGCTGGATCGCGACCAGGTGCGGGCGCTGGTGCCGCTGCTCGACTTCGACAATGGGCGCTTCCCGATCCAGGGCGGGCTGCTGCAGCGCCGCGGCGGCACCGTTCGGCACGACGCCGTCGCCTGGGGCTATGCCCGCGCCGCCGACAGAAGCGGCGTCGACATCATCCAGAACTGCGAGGTCACCGGCATCGCGGTCGAGGATGGCGCCGTGGTCGGGGTCGAGACCAGTCGCGGCCGCATCCGAGCGGCCAAGGTCGGGTTGGCCTGCGCCGGCAACTCCTCCCGCGTCGCGGCCCTGGCCGGGCTGAAGCTGCCGATCGAGAGCCATGTGCTGCAGGCCTTCGTGTCGGAGGGGCTGAAGCCGCTGGTCGACGGCGTCATCACCTTCGGCGCCGGGCATTTCTACGTCAGCCAATCCGACAAGGGCGGCCTGGTCTTCGGCGGCGACATCGACGGCTACAACTCCTACGCCCAGCGCGGCAACCTGCCGGTGGTCGAGGATGTGGTCGAGGGTGGCCTCGCGATCCTGCCGCAGCTCGGCCGGCTGCGCCTGCTGCGGCAATGGGGCGGGCTGATGGACATGTCGATGGACGGCAGCCCGATCATCGACCGGACGCCAATCCGCGGCCTCTATCTCAACGCCGGCTGGTGCTATGGCGGCTTCAAGGCGACGCCGGCCTCGGGCTGGTGCTTCGCCCACACCATCGCCCATGACGCGCCGCATGCGCTGAACGCGGCCTACCGCCTCGACCGCTTCGCCACCGGCCACCTGATCGACGAGAAGGGTGTCGGCGCCCAGCCGAACCTGCACTGAGGGACATCTGAGATGCGCATCCCCTGTCCCCATTGCGGCGAGCGCGCGGCGGAGGAGTTCAGCTATCTTGGCGACGCCACGGTGACGCGGCCGGCGCCGGACGCCGGCATCGACGCCTTCGTCGACTATGCCTACCACCGCGACAACCCGGCCGGGGCGCTGGCAGAATACTGGTATCACGGCGGCGGCTGCCGCTCCTGGCTGGTGGTGACCCGCAACACGCGCGACCACCGCATCCTCGGCGCCGTCGACGCCCGGGCCCGAGGGGAGGCTCAGCGATGACCTCCTACCGCCTCCCTTCCGGTGGGCTGATCGATCGTTCGGCGACGCTGCGCTTCCGCTTCGACGGGCGCGAGCTCGCGGGCCATCCCGGCGACACCCTGGCCTCGGCCCTGCTGGCCAACGGCATCGGATTGACCGGACGATCGTTCAAATATCACCGCCCGCGCGGCATCCTCTCGGCCGGGGCGGAGGAGCCGAACGCGCTGGTCGAACTGCGCCGCGGCGCCCGGCGGGAGCCGAACAGCCGTGCCACCATGGTCGAGCTGTTCGACGGGCTGCAGGCGGACAGCCAGAACCGCTGGCCGTCCCTCGGCTTCGACCTGATGGCGGTGAACGGGCTGCTGTCCCCGGTCTTCGCCGCCGGCTTCTACTACAAGACCTTCATGTGGCCGGCCCGGTTCTGGGAGACCGTCTACGAGCCGCTGATCCGCCGCGCCGCCGGCCTCGGCCATGCCGCCACCGCGCCGGACCCCGACCATTACGAGAAGGCGACGATCCACTGCGACGTGCTGGTGGTCGGCGCCGGCCCGGCCGGGCTGGCGGCGGCGCTGGCGGCCGGGCGGTCTGGGGCGCGGGTGATCCTGTGCGACGAGGGCGCCCGCTTCGGCGGCAGCCTCTTGTTCGAGCACCGCTCGGTTGGCGACCGGCCGGCGCCGGACTGGGCTGCCGCGGCCGAGTCCGAGCTGGCGAGCCTGCCCGAGGTGCGAGTCTTGCACCGCACCACCGTGTTTGGCGTGTTCGACCACGGCACCTATGGCGCGGTCGAGCGAGTCGGCGACCATCTCCCAGTGCCCGAGCCGCACGCGCCGCGCCAGCGCCTGTGGCGCATCGTGGCGAAGCGCTGCGTGCTGGCGGCCGGCAGCCTGGAGCGGCCGCTGGTGTTCGGCGACAACGACCGGCCCGGCGTGATGCTGGCCGGTGCGGTCCGGACCTATCTGAACCGCTACGCCGTGGCGCCGGGCCGCCGCGCCGTGGTCTTCGCCAACAACGACACCGCCGGCGCCGTGGCCGCCGACCTCGCCGCCGCCGGGGTGGCGGTGGAGGCGATCGTCGACGCAAGGCCGGGATCGACGCTGCAGCAGGCCGGCGCGCGGCTCCTGGCCGGCGCTGTGGTGACCCGCGCCATCGGCGGCGCGCGCGGCCTGCACGCGGTCGAAATCCGCGACGCGTCGGGCCGGTCGGCAACGCTGCCCTGCGATCTGCTGGCGATGTCCGGCGGCTTCAGCCCGAATGTCCACCTGACCTCGCATCTCGGCGGCCGCCCCGCCTGGAACGCAGGCCTCGCCGCCTTCGTCCCGGGCGACCTGCCCGCCGGCATGACCGTGGCCGGCAGCGCCGCCGGCGTGTTCGACCTGGCCGGCTGCCTCGCCGGCGGCGGCCGGGCCGGGGCCGAGGCCGCGCGCGATTGCGGCTTCAACAGCGGCAGCTTCGATCCGCCGGAGGCGGCGCCGGAGCCGACCGGCGTCAGCCCGCTCTGGCGGGTTCAGGGCGGCGGCGGCAAGCGTTTCGTCGATTTCCAGAACGACGTCACCGACAAGGACATCGAGCTGGCCGAGCGCGAGGGCTTCCGCGCAGTCGAGCACCTCAAGCGCTACACCACACTCGGCATGGCGACCGACCAGGGCAAGACCTCGAACGTCAACGCCATCGGCATCATGGCCGAGCTCACCAGGCGCGACGTCGAGGCGGTCGGCACCACCCGCTTCCGCCCGCCCTATACCCCCGTGTCGCTGGGCGCCTTCGCCGGCCACGCCCGCGGCCGCGACTTCCGCCCGACCCGGCTGACCCCGTCGCATGACTGGGCGGCGGAGCAGGGGGCGGTGTTCGTCGAGGCCGGGGCCTGGCTGCGCGCCCAGTACTTCCCGCGTCCCGGCGAGAAGGACTGGCTGGAGACGGTCAGCCGCGAGGTGCGGCAGGTCCGCTCCGCCGTCGGCTTCTGCGACGTCTCCACCCTCGGCAAGATCGACCTGCAGGGCGCCGACGCGGCCGAGTTCCTGAACCGGCTCTACATCAATACCTGGACCACGCTGCCGGTCGGCAAGGCGCGCTACGGGCTGATGCTGCGCGAGGACGGCATCGTCATGGATGACGGCACCACCTCGCGGCTGGGCGAGGACCGGTTCCTGGTCACCACCACCACGGCCAATGCGGCCAAGGTGTTCCAGCATATGGAGTTCTGCCACCAATGCCTGTGGCCGGAGCTCGACGTGCAGTTCACCTCCGTCAGCGACCAGTGGGCGCAGTTCTCGGTGGCCGGGCCGAAGGCGCGCGCGCTGCTGGCCCGGATCGTCGACGCCCCCTTCGACATCGGCAACGAGGCCTTCCCCTATCTCGCAGCGGCCGAGCTGACGGTCTGCGGCGTCGTCGCCGCGCGGCTGTTCCGTATCTCCTTCTCCGGCGAGCTCGCCTATGAGGTCGCGGTGCCGGCGCGGTTCGGCGACGCGCTGGTGCGCCGGCTGATGCAGGTCGGCGCCGATCTCGGCGTCACCCCCTACGGCACCGAGGCGCTGGGCGTGATGCGGATCGAGAAGGGCCATGCCGCCGGCAACGAGCTGAGCGGCCAGACCACCGCCGCCGATCTCGGCCTCGGCCGGATGATGTCGACCAAGAAGGACTATATCGGCCGGGTCCTGGCCGGGCGGCCGGGGCTGGTGGATCCGGTGCGGCCGGCCCTGGTCGGCTTCCGGCCGGTCGACCGGTCGCGGCGGCTCCGGGCCGGGGCGCATTTCATCCCGCAGGGCGCTGTGGCCACGGCAGCCAACGACCAGGGCTACATGACCTCGGTCGCCTTCTCGCCGGCCTTGGGCCACTGGATCGGCCTTGGCCTGCTGTCCGGCGGCCCGGCGCGGATCGGCGAGACCCTCCGCGCCTGCGACCCGGTGCGCGGCGAGGAAATAGCGGTCGAGGTGATGTCGCCCGTGTTCCACGACCCGGAAGGGGAGCGCCTGCGTGCCTGACCTCACCCCCCGATCCGCCTTCATCGGCTTGCCCGGCCGGACCGGCCGCGCCGAGGGCGAGCCCGGCGTCATCGTTCGCCCGCGCAACGGTTTGGCGATGGCCAGGCTGATCGCCCGCAAGGGCCGGGCCGGTGATCTCGCCGCCGCGGTCCGGTCCCGCACTGGCCTGGACCTGCCATCGATGCCGAAGCGGGTGGAGCAGGGCGGCCTCGCCTTCATCTGGTCCGGCCCCGGCCAATGGCTCGCCGTGGCCGAGGACGGCCGCGACCTGGCGCGCGAGCTTTCGGGGGCCGTCGGCGCCTTCGCGGCCGTGAGCGACCAGAGCGATGGCCTCGCCGTGCTGCGAGTCTCCGGACCGCAGGCCCGCGACGCGCTGATCAAGGGCGTCGGTCTCGACCTGCATCCGCGCGCCTTCGGCCCGGGCGACTCGGCGGTGACCGTGATCGCCCATGTCGGCGCCCAGCTCTGGCAGCTCGACGACCGCCCGACCTACGAGATCGTGGTCTACCGCAGCTTCGCCGGCAGCCTCTGGCGCTGGCTCGAAGCCTCCGCGGCGGAGTTCGGCTGCGCGGTCGAGGCCGGCTGAAAGACGTGCTGCGGCCGGCCTATTCGGCCAGGCTGCGGACGACATCCAGGGTGGCGGCTGCCATCTCGGAGCGCATCCAGCCATGCTCGTGGTCGCGATGGCTGCGCTCGTGCCAGATCATCGAGACCTCGTAGGACGGGGATTCGATCGGCAGCTCCATCACCGCCAGCGGCAGCATCGCGGCCGCCCGCATCGCCACCCGGCGCGGCACCGTGAGCACGAAATCGGTCTCGCTCACCATCATCGGCGCCATCATCATGTTGGGCACGGTCAGCGGGTCCTGGTCCGGCAGCCTGAGCTTGGCCAGCGGATCGTAGACCTGGCCGAAGCCGCTCCCGGAACTCGGCGCGATCACGGCATGGCGGAGCGTGCGGAACAGTTCCGCCGTCCATTCGTGCTGCAGCGCGGGATGGTCGCGGCGCAGCAGGCAGGCGAACCGGTCCGTGTACAGCGTGCGCCGGAAGAATCCCGGCGGCGTGTCGTCGACCTGGCCGAGGGCGAGATCGGTCTCGCCGCTCTCGAGATGCCTGAGCGTTCCGGCCAGGAGAGGATTGACGACGATATCGAGGTTCGGCGCCCGCGACCGCAGGCGCGGCAGCAGCCGCGGCAGCAGCACCAGCGCCTGATGCTCCGGCATCGCGACGGCGATCTTCGACTTCGTGTCTTCGGGCCTGAAGCCGCGGCTGGCCAGGATCTCGCGGATCGAGCCCATGGTGGGGGGCAGCTTCGCCAGCAGCTGTTCGCCGCGTGCCGTCGGGGCCAGCCCGGTCGAGGTGCGCACCAGCAATTCGTCGTTGAACATGCCCCGCAGCCGCGCCAGGGCCCGGCTCATCGCCGGCTGGCTCAGGCCGACGCTCTGGCCGGCATAGGTCACGTTGCGCTGTTCCAGCAGCGCCTCCAGCGCCACCAGCAGGTTCAGGTCGACCGAGGCGAGGTTGATGCCGCCGACGCGCCCGGCTCCCTCGCCCTTGCCGAGCGCCGCTCGCCCGGCCGTCGCAGCTCCGTCTCCGATGCGATCGGCATGCCGGCTCAGGCTCATAGCCATGTCTGTGTGCATGCGCTCCTCCTCGGCTCTGGCGTCCCGGGCCGGCGGGGTTCGGCGGTCAATCCATCCGGATGCCGTCGAACCACCGCCGTTTCGTATGATTGCGGCTTGTGGATAACTTGCTAGGTATCGAGGATTACGGTCCTCCGGCGCACGGTGCCGGGGTTGCCGAGATTGGGAATTGTCAGACAAGAAAAACATCGAGCTAGGCGGGCCCGCCCAATATCGGCCTCTCCCAGCCTCTGGTGAGTCCCATGGTTCTTCTCCCTCGGTCGGGAATGTTCCGCATCGTCGTGACGCGAGGCTGCGTGGCCAGCGGCCGGCGAATTGCGGAGTTTTTTGGGCAGGTTTTTCTTCCGTCGCCGATACTATTGTGGCGGATTCGGCGCTCGGTCAAACGATTGAGACGCATAAGGACGCATACTTCTGCCGAAAAATTCAAAAACTCCATTGTATCAATGGCGTTTCCGGTCCATTGATGGCGGGTTCGGATCCCGAGAGGGAAGGAGCCGCATCGATGACAAGGGGGCAGGACCCCAGCATCCAGGCTGGACCCGCCAGGCCGGTCCGATCGGTCGGGCGGCCGCGCACGATCGACGCCTCCCATGCCACCCTGGCGCAGCTGCTGACGCTGATCCGCAGCGGCCGCGCCACCACCCGGCTCGACCTTGAGCGCGAGGCCGAGCTCAGCCGCGCCATGGTGGCCGACCGGCTCGCCATCCTGACGGGGCTGGGGCTGGTCGAGGAGGGCGATCTCGGCCAGCCCGGCCGCGGCCGGGCGCCGCGCCATCTGCGCTTCCACGGCGGCGCTGGGGCGCTGCTGGTGGCCGCGCTCGACCGCTCCACGATTGCCGTCGGCGTCGCCGACCTGACCGGGCGGCTGCTCGGCGAGCACCATGAGGCGGCGGATCTCAGCGCCGGCCCGGCCGCGATCCTCGATCGGTTGACCACGCTGTTCCTGTGGCTGATGGAGGATCACGGCGGCAGATCGGCGATCTGGGGCGTCGGCCTAGCGCTTCCGGGGCCGGTCGGGACCGGTGACGGGGAGGGGGCCGGACTCCGGCTGGAGACGCTGGAGGACTGGGCCAGCTTCGATCTCGTCGCCGAGATGGCGCTGCGCCTCGGCGCCCCGGCCTGGGTCCAGAGCAGCACCCAGATGATGACGATGGGCGAATTGCGATCGGGGACCGGCGCCCCCGACATGCTGTTCGTCAATCTCGGGCACAGCATCACCGCCGGCGTCGTCTCCGGGGGCCGGCTGCATCGTGGTGCCCAGGGCGCCGCCGGCATGATCGGCCATGTTCCGACCGGCGAGGACGGAGCCGTCACCTGCCGTTGCGGCAGCCGCGGGTGCCTTGAGGCAGTGGCGGGCGGCGATGCCGTCGCCCGCAGCGGCCTGGCGGCGGCACAGGACGGCCGCAGCCGCTATCTCGCCGATGCGCTGGCCCGCAGCGGCGAGCTGACGGCCGCCGATGTCGGGCACGGCGCCCAGCTCGGCGACGCCTTCTGCGCCGAGCTGATCGCCCGCTGCGGGCGGCTGGTCGGCGAAAGCCTGGCGCCCCTGGTCAATCTGCTGAATCCGTCGCTGGTCGTCCTCGGCGGCAATGCGGACCCGTCTGGCGACATTCTGCTTGCCGCCATCCGCGAAGCCATCTACCGCCAGTCCCATCCCCTGGCCACGCGGGATCTCCGGATCGTCCGGTCGCGGATGGGCGGATCCTCCGGCCTGGTCGGTGCGGCCCAGGTGGCGGCCGACGAGCTGTTCGCGACCGAGATGCTGCAGGGCTGGATCACCCTGGGCACGCCGCGGCGCCTGCCCGGCCTGCCGGCCCTCGCGAATGCGGCCCGGTCGCGGAGCCGGGCGGACGACGCGCCGGCCCGGCTGTCGCCGGTGCCGCGGTAGACGGGTATGGTGAGGCTGGGGAGACGAGGATAGCGATCGAGGCACAGGGGGGCGCATGGTGATCAAGGGCCTGGGGCCGCATGGCGAACGGGCGGTACCGGCCGACCAGATCGCGATGTCGGAGGCGGAGGCCGCTGCCGCGCGTGCCGGCCGCTTCAGCGTCGCCGTCGTGCTGCACACCACGACCAGCGACTGGTCGAGCCAGGAGCTGGCAGGGATCGCCACCGTGCTCGGCTCATACTCCGCCGCGGTGGTCGAGGTGGTCGATTGCGGCTTCGACGGCGAGGCGCAGAGCGAGGCACTGCAGCGCCTGGCGCAAGAACCGGTCGATGCCGTGATCAGCATCCCGATCGGCAATGCCCGGGTGGCCGAGGCGCATATGGCGATCTCGCATGCCGGCAAGGCGCTGGTGCTGCTCGACAATGCGCCGACGGGCATGCTGCCGGGCGCGGACTATGCCTGCATGGTGTCGACCGACAATTTCGGCCTCGGTGCGATGGCGGCCGAGCTGCTGGCGCCGCACCTGCCGGAGGAGGCGGTGGCCGGCATCGTCAACTACGGCGTCGACTTCTTCGCCACCAATGAGCGCGAGATCGCGTTCCGCAAATGGATGCAGCTGCACCGGCCGGACGTCACGCTGGTCCGCGGCAAGTTCCGGGCGATCGACGACGCCGGCGCGGCCTTCGATCGCCTCCTGGCCGAAAACGGTGATCTGGAAGGGCTGTTCGTGACCTGGGACGAGCCGGCCATCAGGGTCGTCTCGGCGGTGCGGGCGCGGGGGCTCGGCCTGCCCATCGCCACCGTGGATCTCGGCGTCACGGTCGCCACCGAGCTCAGCGAAGGCGACCTGATCAAGGGCATCGCCTCGCAGCGCCCTTACGACCAGGGCATGGCCGCCGGCCTCGCGACGCTGCTGGCTCTGGTCGGCCGGCCGCTGCCGCCCTGGGTCGCGCTGCCAGGTCTCGCGGTGACCGATCAGAACGTCGTCGAAGCCTATCAGGTGGTCTGGCACGCTCCGGCGCCGCCGGGCCTGTTGCGGGCACGACGGTTGGACGTGCGGAAGCGGGCGACGTCGTAGCCGGCCGCCTGCGCCTCGCACAGCACCCATGGCCTAGCGTCTGAAGAAATTTTTCATCCGAATTTTATTGTTGATGAAAAATACCATCTGACACAGCATGTCGGCATGCTCGACGCCGCCTTTTCCTCCGCCGTCCTCGGCCGCCTGCGTGGCCGGCTGATCGTATCCTGCCAGCCGGTCGTGGGTGGCCCGCTCGACCGCACCGAATTCGTGGTGGCGCTGGCCCGGGCGGTGGTCGGCGCCGGCGCCGCCGGCCTCCGGATCGAGGGGGTGGAGCGGGTCGCCGCGGTCTGCCGCATCACCGGGGTGCCGGTGATCGGCATCGTCAAGACCGACCTGCCCGACAGCCCGGTCCGGATCACGCCGCACCTCGCCGATGTCGACGCCCTGGCCGAAGCCGGTGCCGAGATCATCGCCTTCGACGCCACCGACCGGATCCGTCCGGTCGCTGTGGCGGAACTCATCACTCGCATCCACGGCCATGGCCGCATCGCCATGGCCGATGTCTCGACCCGCGCCGAGGGCCGGGCGGCCGCGGCGGCCGGCGCCGACATCGTCGCCTCGACCCTCGCCGGCTATGTCGCGGGGCCGGAGCCGACCGAGCCGGACCTCGCCCTGGTCGCCGACCTGGCGGCGGACGGCTTCACCGTGATCGCCGAGGGCAATGTGCGGACGCCGGAGCATGCCGCCTCGACCCTGGCCGCGGGGGCGCATGCGGTGGTCGCCGGCTCGGCCATCACCCGGCCGGAACATGTGACGCGCTGGTTCCTCGACGCCCTTGGCGCGGGCTGAGGGCCATTCACCAAAAACAAGCAGGGGGCAAACCATGATGACGATTTTGCGCAAGACCCTACTGGCCGGGCTGGCTTTGTCGGTGTTCTCCTCCGCCGCCATGGCGGGCGAGGTCACGCTGCTGTTCTGGCCGGGGCCGGAAAGCGAAGCGATGCAGAAGGTGCTGGACGCCTACAATGCCGGGCCGGGCCAGGCCGACGGCATCACCGTCAAGCAACTGCTGTTCAGCCGCCAGGGCTATTTCGAGAAGGAGCAGGCGGATCTCGCGGCGGGGTCGAGCGAGTTCGACCTGGCGCTGGTCACCACCTACACGCTCGGCCGCTACGCCCCCTATCTCGACCCGATCGACGTGCCGGCCGAGGCCAAGGCGGCCTTCGCGCCGGTGTCTCTGCAATCCCTCACCTTCGACGGCAAGCTGTATGGCGTGCCGACCGACATCTCGGTGCATTTCCTCTATTACCGCAAGGACCTGGTCGACCGGCTGCTGTCCGACCCGGAGTGGCAGAAGCGCTACGCCGCGATCGCCAAGGAGAAGCTCGGTCGCGAGATGCAGCCGAAGGCGCCGGACGACTGGAGCTGGGACGACTGGATCGCCACCGCTTTGTTTTTCAGCGTCGCCGACAACCCGGACAGCCCGACCCGCTTCGGCACCGTGCTGCAGATGAAGAACCTGATCTTCAACGTGATGCTGTGGCAGGCGACCTTGGTGTCGAATGGCGGCGACTGGCTGGCCGACGGCAAGCCGGCGATCGACGGCCCGGCCGCCCGCACCGGCCTGCAGGTCTACAAGACCCTGATCGACGCGAAGGCGACGCCGCCGGGATCGATCAGCTACGAGTATCCGGAGGCCAACGCCGCCTTCCAGGCCGGCCAGGCGGCGACCATGCTGCAGTGGAACGCGGCCTTCAACGAGCTGAACGACCCGGCGAAGTCGCCGACCGTCGCCGGCAAGATCGGCCTGGCCCCGCTGCCGGCCGGCAGCGCCGGGCACAAGAGTCATGTCCATTCCCTCGGCATCGGCCTGAACACCGCGTCGAAGAACAAGGCCGACGCCGGCAAGGTCCTGGCCTGGCTGGCGACCAAGGACGCCATGACGGTCTACGCCCAGGCCGGCGGCACCCCGCCGGTGCCGGAGATCCTGAAGGCGATGGCGGCGGCCCGGCCGGAATTCCCGCTGGTCGGCGATTTCGTCGACCGCTATGGCTTCGTCGTCACCGGCGGCACCGCCGCCTATGCCGTCCCGATCTATGAGGTGCTGGCCGAGAAATTCTCCGCCTTCTGGGCCGGGCAGCTCGACCTCGACACCGCGCTGAAGCAGGCGGCCGAGGGCATGGCCGACCGGATCAAGGGCTGATGGCGGGGGCCAGGGCCGGGCGCCGGCCCTATGAGGGGCGCTGGGACGGGCTGTGGCTGCTCGGGCCGCTGCTGTTGTTCCTGGCGCTCCTGCTCGGCTTCCCGGCCGTCGCCAACCTGGTCTACAGCCTCAGCGAGGTGCGCTTCACCGGCCTGTGGTCGCCGCGCTGGGTCGGGCTCGACAACTACCGGACGGTGCTGGCCGACCCGGCCTTCTGGGGCGCGGTCGGCTTCTCCGCCCGCTTCGCCGTGGTGGTCACCGCGGCGCAGCTGGTGCTCGGCTTCGCCCTGGTGCTGGTGCTGGACCCGCTGATCGCCAAGCGGCGCTGGCTGATGGCGTTCCTGCTGCTGCCGATGATGGTGTCGCCGGCCCTCTTGGGCGTGATGTACCGGCTGATGCTGAACGACTTCGTCGGAGTGATTCCGCAATACCTGCAGCTGGTCGGATTCAGCGGCAACCTGCTGGGCGTCGACTGGGCCTTCACCACCGTCGCGGTGATCGAGGTGCTGCAGTGGACGCCCTTCGCCTTCCTCGCGCTCTTGACCGCCTACCAGGCGATCCCGGGCGACCTGGTGGAGGCGGCGCGGATCGACGGTGCCGGGTCGTGGGCCGTGTTCCGCCGCATCACCCTGCCGCTGATGGTGCCGGCGCTGGCGATCACCGGCTTCATCCGCTTCATCGACAGCTTCCGGGTGTTCGACCACATCTATGTGCTGACCGGCGGCGGCCCCGGCACGCTGACCCAGAGCCTGTCGATCTACATCTACCGCACCTTCTTCCAGCAGGATCGGATCGGCCCCGCCGTCGCCGCCTCCATGCTGCTGCTGCTGGCCTCGATCGTGGTGCTGCGCCTGCTGATGGCGCAGATGCTGAGGGGATCGCGGGGATGACGCGCCTCGTCTCAGGCCTGCGCTGGGCGGTGTTCCTGCTGGCGGTCCTCATCCTCAACATCCCGGTCATCGTCACGCTGCTGACCTCGCTGAAGACCACGCTCGACATCAACGCCTATCCGCCGGTCTGGCTGTTCGCGCCGACGCTGGAGCATTACGGCACGGTGCTGACCGACCGATCGCTGGACTTCCCACGCTACCTGATGAACTCGACCGTCATCGCCCTCGGCGGCACGGTGCTGGCGCTCGGGCTCGGCGTGCCGGCCGCCTATGCCATGGCCCGGCTGGGGAAGGGGACCAAGACCATCCTGCCGGTGGTCACCAACCTGCGCGCCCTGCCGCTGGTGATCTTCGCCATCCCGTTCTACCTGTTGTATCAGGCGCTCGGCCTGCTCGACACCCGGCTGGGCCTCGCCTTGATCTCCTGCATCATCAACCTGCCGCTGGCGCTGATCCTCTTGGTCGGCTTCCTGCAGGACCTGCCGCAGGAGATCGAGGAGGCGGCGCGGGTCGACGGCGCCTCGACCTTCGCCGTGCTGCGCCACATCGTGCTGCCGCTGGCCCGGCCGGTGCTGGTGGCGGTCGCCATCCTCAGCTTCATCTACAGCTGGAACGAGTTCCTGTTCGGCCTGATCCTGACCACCCGCAACGCCGTGCCGGTGACGGTCGGCGCCACCTTCTTCATCACCTCCTGGGGCGTGAGATGGGGTGCCACCGCGGCGGCGATGATGCTCAGCGTGCTGCCGCCGCTCTTGCTCGGCCTGGTCAGCTACCGCTATCTCGGCCGGGCGATGCTGGCCGGCGCGGTGAAGGGGTAGGATGGAGCCATGAGCGAGACCTCGACCATCGGGCGCAAGGTGCTGGCCAGCCTGCGCGCCGCCAATCCCGGCCTGTCGCCGGCGCTGGGCCGGATCGGGGACTATGTGCTCGAAGGGCCGGAGCGGGTGCTGTCCCAGACCGTGACCGAGCTGGCCGAGGCCTCCGGCTCCTCCGAGGCCTCGGTGATCCGCTTCTGCCGCGAGCAGGGCTTCACCAGCTTCCAGGGCTTCAAGCTGGCGCTGGCGACCGAGCTCGCCTCGGCCCAGCCGCCGCGGGCGGAGGAGGTGGGGCGGCACGCGCTGTTCCGCATCGTCGACCGCGCCGTCGACGCGCTCCGCCAGACCGAGGATCTGCTGGACCCGGCGGCGGTGGAGGCGGTTGCCGACCGGCTGCGCGCGGCCCGGCGGGTGCTGGTGTTCGGCGTCGGCGCCTCGGCGATCACCGCCCGCTACGCCCAGTACAAGCTGGCCCGCGTCGGGCTGCAGGCGGTGGCGCATGACGACCCGCATATGGCGGCGATGGCGACCGCTTCGCTGGGCGAAGGCGACGTGGCGCTGGCCGTTTCCAGCTCCGGCTCGACCCTCGACGTGGTCCGCGCCGCCACGCTGGCGAAGGACGCGGGGGCCTTCCTGGCGGCGATCACCAACCGCACCAAGAGCCCGCTGACCGGGCTGGCCGATGTGGTGCTGCTGGCCTCGACCCCGGAGACGCCGCTGACCGGCGGCGCGCTGGCGTCGAAGATCAGCCAGCTGGTGATCGTCGACATGCTGTTCGAGACCATCGCCGACCGCGACCCCGCCGCCCGCGACGCCATCCGCCGCACCGCGCAGAGCGTGACCGACCGTGGGTATTGAGCCCGCCGTCACCGTCGTCGATCTCGGCGGTACCAAGATCGCCGCGGCCCGGGTGGCGGGCGCTAAGGTGCTGGAACGACGCCAGGCGGCCACCCCGCGCGACGGAAGGTTCGAGAGCTTGGTCGAGGCCGTCGCCGCGCTGGTGGCGGGCTGGGCCGACGGGCCGGTCGGCATCGCCACCACCGGGCTGGTACGCGATGGAAAACTGTCCGCCACCAATCCCGGCACCCTGCCGGTGCCGCCGGACTCGCCCCTGGTCGCGGCGCTGCAGGACCGGCTCGGCGTGCTGGTGCGGGCGGTGAACGACGCCCAGGCCGCGGCCTGGGGCGAGTTCCGTCATGGCGCCGCGCGGGGCGTCGGGTCGATGGTGTTTCTGACCGTCTCGACCGGGGTCGGCGGCGGGCTGGTGCTGGACGGAGAGCTGCGGGTCGGGCCCGGCGGGCTGGCCGGTCATCTCGGCCACGTCGTGGCGGTGCCGGACGGGCCGCTTTGCGGCTGCGGAAGGCGCGGCTGCGTCGAAGCCGTCGCTTCCGGCCGGGCTCTCGCGGCCGCGGCGACCGCCGAATTCGGAGAAGAGATGGACGCGCCGGCCCTGTTCCGGCGGGCGGACCCGGCCGCAGCAGTGCTGATCGACCGCGCCGCCGCCGCCATCGCCCGGCTGCTGGCCGATCTGAAGGCGGCGCTGGATCTCGACCTCGCGGTGGTCGGCGGCGGCGTCGGCCTGGCCGACGGGTTCCTCAATCGGGTGGAACACGCGCTGGCGGCCGAGCCGCGGCAGTTTCGGCTGCCGCTGCGCTCGGCCGCTTTGGGTCACGATGCGGGGCTGATTGGCATGGCCGACCTGCTGGGCTGACCAGCCCCGCTGTCGTCAGGCCGCCGCCGTCGCCGTCCGCGGCCGGATACCGACCACGATCATCGCCGCGGCGACCAGCAAGACCACGCCGGCGCCGGTGAACACGCCCAGCGCGCCGCTGACGTCGAAGATGGCGCCGCCGGCCGCGGCGCCGGTGGCGATCGCCAGTTGCACCGCCGCCACCAGCAGGCCACCGGCGCTTTCCGCCTCGTCGGGGACGGTGCGGGTCAGCCAAGTCGACCACGCCACCGGCACCGCGCCGAAGGCCACGCCCCACAGGGCGACCATCGCCGTGTTCGCCACCGGCGCTCCGCCGCCCACCGCCACCAGGCCGAGGCCGAGCACGCCCATGGTCAGCGGCATCAGCATCATGGTCAGCCGCATGCTGCGTTCGAGCAGGAAGCCGCCGAGCAGGGTGCCGAGGAAGTTGGCGATGCCGAAGCCCAGCAGGATGCCCGACACGCCGGTGATGCCGACGCCGGTCACCGTCTCCAGGAACGGTCGGATATAGGTGAAGAAGGCGAAATGCCCGGTGAACACCAGCAGCACGGCCAGCATGCCGAAGCCGACCTGCGGCCGGGCCAGCACATCGACCAGGGTGCGCAGGCTGGTCCGCGTGTTCGGCGCCATGCGCGGCAGCGTGGCGAACTGCACCGCCAGCGCCAGCAGCCCCAGCGCCGCAGCGATCAGGAACACGCCGCGCCAGCCGATGATGTCGCCGAAATAGCTGCCCAGCGGGGCGGCCGCGACCGTCGCGGCGGAGACGCCGCTGAACAGCAGCGACAGGGCGCGAGGCACCACCGCCTCCGGCACCAGCCGCATCACCGTCGCCGCCGACATGGTCCAGAAGCCGCCCAGGGCCACGCCCAACAGCACCCGCGCCAGCAGCAAGGCTGGCAGGCCGGGGGCGAAGGCGACCAGCAGGTTCGAGACCGTCAGCAGGATCGAGAAGGCCAGCAGCACATAGCGCCGGTCGATCCGCCGGGTCGCGGTCGAGACCAGCAGGCTGGTCACCAGCGCCACCACCGCGGTCGCCGTCACCGCCTGGCCGGCCATTCCCTCGCTCACGTGCAGATCCGCCGCCATCGGCGTCAGCAGGCTGGCCGGCAGGAACTCCGCCGTCACCAGCCCGAACACGCCCAGCGTCATCGAGACGACCGCGCCCCAGGCCGGCTCCTCCCGCGCCGGTGCCGCGCCCGTCCGCTGTGTTCCCTGGCTCATGGGGACCGTCCTTCGAAGAGGTTTTGCTGTGCAGTGCAGCAAAAGATAGGATGGACTTGCCGGACGATCCATGTCAGACACTCCGGAATGCTTGATCATTCGTCCGAATTACGAGCCGGTTCGCGCGGACCCTCGGGTGATCTCGTCAGCGAGTTGCTGCTGGGCATGCGCCTGTTCGGCGTGAACTACCGCCGCATCGCGCTGGCTCCGCCCTTCGGCATCGGCTTCGGCATGGTCGAGAACCGAGCCCAGTTCCACTTCGTCGCCCGCGGTCCGGTGGTCCTGCGCACGGCCGACGGGACGCTCCACACCCTCGGCTCGGGCGACGCCGTGCTGCTGCCGCGCGGCGGCCCGCACGAGCTGCTCTCCGCGCCCGACCAGGCCAGCCGCGACATCTCCAGCTTCGCGACCGAGACCTTGTGCAAGAGCGTCGGCGTCATCCGGGCCTGCCCGGAGGGCTGCGAGCCGGGCTCGGGCATGCTGATCTTCAGCGGCTGCATGGAGTTCGACCTCGGCGGCATGCACCCGCTGGTGGCGCTGATGCCGGAGGTGATGCTGGTCGGCACGCTGCTCGACCGCCACCCGGAGATCCTGCCGATGCTGGAGGCGATGGCGCGCGAGGCCTGCGACGAGCGCGCCGGTTTCGCCGCGATCCTGGCGCGGCTGGCCGATGTCGTCTCCGCCTCGATCGTCCGCGGCTGGGTCGAATGCGGCTGCGGCGACGCCAAGGGCTGGATCGAGGCGCTGCGCGACCCGCGCCTGGGCCGTGTCATCGCCGCCATGCACCGCGATCCCGGCCGGGACTGGACGGTGGCCGAGCTGGCGGCGGAGATGGGCGCCTCACGCTCGGTCTTTGCCGAGCGCTTCCTCGCGGTCACCGGCCTGACCCCGCTGCGCTACGTCGCCGACCTGCGGATGCGCTTGGCGGCGCAATGGATCGGCCGCGACCGGATGCCGATCGAGGCCGCGGCCCACCGCCTCGGCTACGGCTCCCAGGCCGCGTTCAGCCGGGCCTTCAAGCGCGTGATCGGCCGCCCGCCCGGGGCGGTCCGCACCGCCCCCGCCGGCGATGCCGCCGCCAACGGTCAGACGTTCGAGCTGTAGATCGCGTCGACCACCGCGTCGGTGACCTGCCTGGTCGTGGCGGTGCCGCCGACATCCGGGGTCAGGATGCCGGCCGCGGTCACCTGCTCGACCGCGCGCATCAGCCGCCCGGCCGCCTCGGCCTCGCCGAGATGCTCCAGCATCTGCGCCGCGGTCCAGAAGCTGGCCACCGGGTTGGCGATGCCCTTGCCGGTGATGTCGAAGGCCGAGCCGTGGATCGGCTCGAACATCGACGGGAAGCGCCGCTCCGGGTCGATGTTGGCGGTCGGCGCCACGCCCAGGCTGCCGGCCAGGGCCCCGGCCAGGTCGGACAGGATGTCGGCATGCAGGTTGGTGGCGACGACGGTGTCGATGCTCCGCGGCTTCAGCGTCATCCGCACCGTCATGGCGTCGACCAGCATCTTGTCCCAGGTGACATCCGGGAACTCCCGCGCGACCTCGGCTGCGATCTCGTCCCACATCACCATGCCGTGGCGCTGGGCGTTCGACTTGGTGACCACGGTCAAGAGCTTGCGCGGCCGCGCCTGCGCCAGCCGGAAGGCATAGCGCATGATCCGGGTGACGCCGACCCGGGTGAAGATCGCGACCTCGGTGCCGACCTCCTCCGGCAGGCCGCGATGGGCCCGCCCGCCATGGCCGGAATACTCGCCCTCGGAATTCTCGCGCACGATCACCCAGTCCAGGTCGCCGGGGCCGGCATGGCGCAGCGGCGAGGTGATGCCCGGCAGGATCCGGGTCGGCCGGACATTGGCGTACTGGTCGAAGCCCTGGCAGATCGGCAGCCGCAGGCCCCACAGCGTGATGTGGTCCGGCACGTCCGGCGCACCGACGGCGCCGAAATAGATCGCGTCGAACGGCTTCAGGATCGCCAGCCCGTCGGCCGGCATCATCGCGCCGTGCCGCTTGTAGTAGTCCGAGCCCCAGTCGAAGCTGGTGACGGTGAACCGGACGTCGCCGAGCCGTTGCTGCAGCGCCTCCAGCACCGTGATGCCGGCGCCGATCACCTCGGGGCCGATGCCGTCGGCAGGGATGGCGGCGATCGCGTATTCGCGCATGGGCGGGTCTCCAGGTTCCGGATGCGCTATCCTTGCCCGGCGAAGGCGTCGCGGCCAGCGCGACAATGGCGGCGACGCGGCCGACGATGCCGGCGAGCCGTTTCGATGGTATGATCATCGTGCCAGAACGGCCGCGGCATCGAGCGGCCCAGGCAGGAGCTCAACTGGTGCGGGATTCGGCCGAACCCATCGTCCGCCGCAAGCTGTGGCACGAGGTCTTCGATCGCCTCAGGACCATGATCACCCGTGGCGAGCTGGCGCCGGGCGACGCCATGCCGTCGGAGCGCGACCTGATGGACCGTTTCGGCGTCGGCCGCCCGGCGATCCGCGAGGCGATGCAGGCCCTGGCCAATATGGGCCTGATCACCATCAACCATGGCGAGCGCGCCCGGGTGCGGCAGCTGACGGCGAAGTCGCTGTTCCAGCAGGTCGACCTCTCCGCCCAGTTCCTGCTCTCGGCCTCGCCGGACAGCCTCGAGCATCTGAAGCAGGCGCGCCGCTTCTTCGAGCGTGGCATGGTGCGCGAGGCGGCGGAGAAGGCAGCGGAGGCTGACATCGCGGGGCTGGAGGAGACTCTGCTGGACCAGAGCGGCAAACTCGACGACCCGGCCGCCTTCATCGCCGCCGACATGCGCTTTCACGGCCGGATCGCGGCGATCTCCGGCAACCCGATCTTCGAGGCGGTCAGCGAGGCGATGCTGGGGTGGCTGCGCGAGTACCACACCGAGATGCTGATCTGGACCGGCAAGCAGAACGTCACTTTGGCCGAGCATCGCGAGATCCTCGATCACATCCGCCGCCACGACCCCGACGCCGCCGAGGCCGCGATGATCCGCCACCTCGACCGGTCCGCGGTGCTGTACGCGCATCACGGGTAGGGCTGGACCAGACTGCCTAAACCTGGCTGAAGCCATGCCCAGCCACCCGACCGGATCACGCCGTCCATTTCCAGCCCGGTCAAGCTACACGCAAGCGCCGCGCCACCGACACCATCGTATAGTTTCGTGGCAGCGAGGACTCGGGCACGGTTCATTTGGTGCCGCGCTTCGCCCGCGCTGCTCGGCAGGGCCTCAGCCTTTATCCATTTGAGGCGGCCGTATTGCTCACTGCGCAATGGGGCCTACCTAGCTAGTCGTCGACCTCGAAGATCACCAGAGACCTTGGAGAAGAAGATGATCAAACTATTCGTTGCGCTTTCAGCAGTTGCGCTCCTCGGGCTGACCGGAGGATGCGCTGAGCAGAGGATACCCACGGCACAGGCCGGCGGGACCGGCGGGACCGGCGGCTGTGAGCAGGTCGGGACGACCGGGTGCAAGCCGGACCCGTCCTTTGGCCGCCAGGCACAGGTGGGCTGCGAGCAGGTCGGAACCACCGGGTGTAAGCCGGATCCTGCCTTCGGCCGGCAGGCACAGGTGGGCTGCGAGCAGGTCGGGACGACCGGCTGCAAGCCGGATCCTGCCTTCGGGCGTCAGCGTCCCCTGGCCCCCGTCATGCCGCCGGTTACGCAGTAACAACAATCCGGAAGCCGGTGCTCGACTGCGGTCATTACCGAGAGTGTAATGGCCGCGTCTGGCCCCATTATGACGAAGCATGACCTCCGCTTGGGGCCGACCGGCCGGTCGGCGGATCGGACTGGTTCCGGGGTGGCGACCCGAAGCCCCGCCAACGGCTTAGCATTTTCTTCGCATTCGGCGTAAAATCGCGCCATGAGCGAAACCCAGGCCCTGTTCGCGGCCCTGCGGCAGCTGGCCGACGGCGAGGCCGTGGCCGCGGTGGAACGGCTGGTGCAGGACGGGCCGGACCGGGCGCTCTGCCGCCTCAACGTCTTCGACTTCGCGGCCGAGACCGGGATCGACGTCGAACGCGTCATCGCCGTGTTCCTGCACGCCTCGCGCCTCGGGCTGTTCGAGCTGTCCTGGAACGTGCTGTGCCCCGGCTGCGGCGGCGTGCTCGACGCCGGCACCACGCTGAAATCCCTCGACCGCGACGAGTACCACTGCGCCCTCTGCGCCGCCGGCTACGAGGCCACGCTGGACGAGATGGTGGAGGTGGCCTTCACCGTCAGCCCGCGGGTGCGCCGGATCGGCGCCCACGACCCCGATACGCTGCCGCCGGTGGAGTATTGCCGCCAGATGTTCTGGGGCTCCGGCATCGACCTGCCGGCGAATTTCGAGCAGCTGATCGAGGACATCACCATCGACTTCGTCGAGCTGCCGGCCGGCGAGAAGGCGCTGCTGTCGCTGCAGCTGCCGGCGGAGTTCCTGATCGCCTTCGACCCCGTCAGCCATGCGACGCAGTTCCTCGACGTGAAGGGCGAGCCGACCCGCGACCGCCAGTCGCTCAGCTTCATCATCGATCCGGTGCATCGGCTGAACGAGACCGTCGTGCTGCGGCCCGGCCCGCTGCGCCTGTCGGTCGAGAACCGCACCAATCGCCGGGTGCTGGCCGGGATCTGGATCGCCGGGCACGCGCTGCACGAGCTGCTCGGCCGGCGCAAGCCGTTCCTGACGGCCAAGCGGCTGTTGACCAACCAGACCTTCCGCGACATCTACCGGACCGACACGCTGGACGTCGACCAGCGGCTCAAGATCACCAGCATGACCTTCCTGTTCACCGATCTGAAAGGGTCGACGGCCCTCTATGAGCGGGTCGGTGACCTGGCGGCGTTCGACCTGGTGCGCGCCCATTTCCGCGTGCTGCACGAAATCGTCGCGGCCGAGGCCGGGGCCGTGGTCAAGACCATCGGCGACGCCGTGATGGCCACCTTCCCGACCCCCGACCGCGCCGTGGCCGCCGCGCTGCGCATGCGCGACGCCATGGGCCGCCTCAACGACGCACACGCCAGCAGCGAAGACCTGGTGCTCAAGATCGGCATCCATGAAGGGCCGTGCCTGGCGGTCGCGCTGAATGAGCGGCAGGACTATTTCGGCCAGACCGTCAACATCGCCGCCCGGGTGCAGGCGCTGGTCAATTCCCGCGCGATCTTCGCCACGGAATCGGTGGTGAAGGATTCCGGCACCGCCAGGCTGCTGCAGGCCGGCGGTATCGAGCCGGTCGCCCAGCGCCACACGCTGCGCGGCATCGAGGCCGAGGTGACGCTGTATGCGATCCCATAAAGTCCGAGACTGAAGCGCCGGCCGTCTTAACAAGCGTCATAACCAATGACCCGTCATCCCGTGCGCAGCGCAGCATGCAATGATGCGCTGCAGACACGGGATCTCTCCGGGATCGCGCCGAGATCCCGTGTCTGCGCAGCGGCACTTCGCGCCGCAGCGCGCACGGGATGACGAGACAATATTCTCGACCGTTGGCATTACCCGTTGAGCAGCGCCTGCACCGCGTCCAGCAGGGCGGGCCGGGACACCGGCTTGCGCAACACGGCCTCGGCCGGCATGTGCTCGATCTGCTGGTCGCTGTAGGCGGTCATGAAGCAGAACGGGATCCGCCGCCGCCACAGGATCTCGACCACCGGATAGACCCGCATCCCGCGCCGCAGCCGGACGTCGAGCAGGGCGCCGTCGAGCTGCTGCGTCTCGGCCAGCGAGATCGCCGCCTCCAGCGTCCCCACCGGGCCGACCGGGTCCAGCCCCATGGCGTAGATCGCCTGCGCCACGTCGTCGGCCAGCAGCACCTCATCCTCGACGATCAGGATCCGCTTCGCCGCGCCGTCGCGGCGGACGGGACGGGCCGAGTTGAACACGGAGGCGGAAGCGACACCTGCTCCAGGCTCCATGAAGGACATCCCAGCATGCATCTGTGGCTCTCCACCCCGAATTTGCTGAATGTTAAGGGAAATATTCTTAGGCTTATTATAGTTCAACCAGCATTGATTTGAAAGATGGCCAGTGATCGCCAACCAATACCAATGCGATGGGCAGATCGGGCCGGCACCTGGTCTGATCGGCTGGCCGGCTGAGCCGGAGCATCGGCGTCCTGTTCTGCCTCAATCGCCATGGACGGGCTCGGGCGCAGGACGGGTAGAGACCAGCCGGGCGACGCAATGCTCCAGATCGGTCTGATCGAAGGGTTTGCGCAGCAGCCTCTCGCCGGCGCAGTCGGGGTCGATCTCGGTGTCGCGATATGCCGTCGTCAGCACCAGCGGAATGCCGCGGCGGCGAAGAACCCCGACAACCGGATAGACCCGTTCACCGTGCTGCAGATGGACGTCGAGGATGGCGGCCGACAGGTCTTCGGTCTCGGCCAGCCGCATGGCACTCGGCAAGTCGCCGACCGGCCCGACGACCTCGTGGCCCAGAGTCCGGACGGTCTCCTCCATCAGAAGCGCGACGAGGAACTCGTCTTCGACGATCAGGATTCGGGCGGAGGGGGACATCCTTGCGCCTTCGTTTTGCAGTTGCCTCACCTTGGCAACAGGCCGAAACGGTATAGTGTTGCCCTTTGTCGCATATTCGGCCGGGCGATACCCAATCCCGATTGGCCGGATCTTGGATTCCGACCGTCGCCCGAACGGAGATCGAAGCGTGCCGACCCGCGCCAAACCCGCCGCCGAAGGCCGGACCGATCGCCGCTCACCGTCCGCACGAGCATCCTCGCGTCCGAAGCCGCCTGCGATTCCTTCCTCGCCGTCATCGGCGCGGCTGATCGTGGCGATGGGCGCATCGGCCGGCGGGCTGGAGGCATTCGAGCGCTTCTTCCTGCACATGCCGTCCGACAGCGGCATGGTGTTCGTGGCCGTGCCCCATCTCGACACGCACCACAAGAGCGCGATGGCGGAGCTGCTGGCGCGGTACACCCGGATGCCGGTGGTCGAGATCACGGACGGGATGGCGGCGGCGGCGGACCGCATCCATGTCATCCCGCCGAACGCGACCTTGACCATGCGCGGCGACAGCTTCCGGCTGGAGACGCCGCGCAGCCACAGCTCCACGATCGACCCCTTCTTCCTGTCGGTGGCGGAGCAGCATGGCGATCAGGTCGCCGGGATCATCCTGTCCGGCAGCGGCAGCGACGGATCGTTGGGCCTGAAGGCGATCAAGGAGAATGGCGGGCTGACCCTGGCCCAGGCCGGCGAGACTTCCCGCTACGACAGCATGCCGCGCAGCGCCATCGCCACCGGCCTGGTCGACTTTATCCTGCCGGTCGAGGAGATGCCGTCGCAGCTGGTCCAATACGCCCGCGACCTGGCCCGGTCGAAGACCGACGGACCGGCGCCGTCCCGGCAGCAGGCCCGCCGCCATCTGGTGAAGATCTTCACCCTGCTGCGGGCCGGCACCGGGCATGATTTCAGCCAGTACAAGAACAGCACCTTCATCCGCCGGGTGCAGCGCCGGATGCATGTGGCGCAGGTCGCCGCGCTGGCCGACTACGTCGAGCTGCTGCGCCGGGAGCCGCGGGAGGTCGAGGCGCTGTTCCGCGATCTGCTGATCGGGGTCACCCAGTTCTTCAGGGACGCCAAGGCCTTCGAGATCCTCGAACACGACGTCATTCCGAAGCTGCTGCAGGACAAGGGGCCGGACGACCAGGTCCGGGTCTGGGTGCCCGGCTGCGCCACCGGCGAGGAGGCGTATTCGATCGCCGTCCTGCTGCGCGAGCGCATGATCGAGACCGACGCCGCCCCGAAGGTCCAGATCTTCGCCACCGACATCGACGACCACGCCCTGGCGATCGCCCGGGCGGGGCTGTACCCGGCCGCGATCAGCGGAAGCATGTCGCCGGAACGGCTCGAGAAGTTCTTCATCAAGGATGGCAGCGACTACCGGGTGGCGAAGGAGATCCGGGAGATGTGCATCTTCTCGGTGCACAACGTGATCAAGGACGCGCCGTTCTCGAGGCTCGACCTGGTCTCCTGTCGCAACCTGCTGATCTATCTGGACGCGACGCTGCAGAACCGCGTCCTGCTGCTGTTCCATTTCGCCCTGCGGCATCGGGGCTACCTGTTCCTGGGGCCGTCGGAGAACGTGACCCAGCATCCCAAGCTGTTCACCAGAGTCGACGGCAAGCTCCGGCTGTTCAAGGCGCGGGAGGCGGATGTCGGACGCCAGCCGATCGAGTTCCCGCTGGCCACCTCGATCTACCGCAGCCCGCTGGAGCCGGACCGGCCGCACGGGTCCTTGCGGCCGACGATCAGGGATACCGTCATCCGCCGGGCACAGCGGGTTGCCGAGGTCTACGCGCCCGCCTGCTTTGTCGTCGACGACGGATACGAGATCCTGCACTTCTCGGGACGCACCGGCCGGTATCTGCAGCCGTCGCCCGGCGCCGCCAGCCTGAACCTGTTCAGCATCGTCGACGCCGGGCTGCGCCCGGACCTCCGGGCCGTCATCCATGAAGCCGTCACCACCGGCCGCAGGGTGATCCGGGAGAATGCCTCGTTGCCGGTCGATGGCGGTTACCAATCGCTCAACCTGATTGCCGAGCCGCTGGCGGGCGATGGCGACGCGAAGTTCTGCATCGTCGTGCTGCAGGAGGTCGGGGCGCCCAAGCCGCTCGGCACTGCCGGCGCCGAAGCGGCATCGGACGCGCAGAAGGACGAGATCATCCGGCATCTGGAATCGGAGCTGATCGCCACGCGCGAGCGGCTGCAGACCACGATCGAGGAGCTGGAGACCTCGAACGAGGAGATGAAGTCCTCGAACGAGGAGTTCCAATCGGTCAATGAGGAGCTGCAATCCGCCAATGAGGAGCTGGAGACCTCGAAGGAGGAGCTGCAATCGGTCAACGAGGAGCTGGAGACCGTCAACACCGAGCTCAACTCCAAGATCGAGAGCCTCGACCGTGCCATCAGCGACCGCAAGAACCTGCTGGAAAGCACGCAGATCGCGACTCTGTTCCTGGACAACCAGCTGCGGGTCCGCAGCTTCACCCCTGCGATCACCGAGATCTTCCATCTGATCGGCAGCGATGCCGGCCGGCCGATCACCGATATCGTGTCGCGCCTCAGCTATGACAGCCTGCCGCGCGACGTCGGCCGGGTGCTGCGCACCCTGACCCGGCTCGAGCAGGAGGTGGCGCTGTCCGACGGCTCGGCCAGCTACATCATGCGGATCCTGCCGTACCGGACCGTCGACAATGTCATCAACGGCGTCGTCATCACCTTCATCGACATCACCGAGCGCAAGCGCAACGAGGAGTCGCTGGCCCGTCTGGCTGCGATCATCGCTCATTCCCACGAGGCGATCATCGGCACGTCGCCCGACGGCACGATCACCACCTGGAACGCCGGCGCGGAGCGGATGTACGGATACGGCGCGGCGGAAGCGGTGGGGCGTCCCCTGTCGTTCCTCAGCGCGGCCGACAATCCGGACGAGATGCGCCAGATCTTCGATCGCCTGAGGCGGCCGCCGGCCCAGCCCAGCATCATCGATACCGAGCGCGTGGCCAAGGACGGGCGGCGGATCTTCGTCTCCTACACCGCCTCGCCGATCCGCAACGAGGCGGGACGGCTGGTCGGGGCAGCGCTGGTCGAGCGCGACACCAGCGAGGGGCGTCAGGCCGAGCGGCGGCAGCAGCTGCTGCTGGCCGAGCTGAACCACCGGGTCAAGAACACGCTGGCCAGCGTGCTCTCGATCGCGTCGCGGACCCGGCAGACCAGCGACTCCCTCGACAGCTTCGGCCGATCCTTCGAGGGACGCCTGCAGTCGCTGGCCGCCGCTCATGAGCTGCTGGCGGAGAATGTCTGGGCCGGCGTCGATCTGCGCCAGCTTCTGGTCGAGGAGCTGAAGCCGTATCATGAAGGCAAGGATCCGCCGGTGTTCTCCGGCGGCGAGGTCTTCCTGCCCGCGCGCGCGGCGCTGGTCTTCGCGATGTCGTTGCACGAGCTGGCCACCAACGCCGCGAAATATGGCGCGCTGTCGGGACCGGGTGGCTCAATCAAGATCGGCTGGCGCATCGTCAAGGTCGAAGGCGCCGCCCTGCTTCGACTCGACTGGTCGGAACGCGGCGGCCCCAGGGTCGGGAAGCCGTCCCGCGACGGCTTCGGGCTCAGCTTCGTCAAGCGCAGCATCGCCTATGAGCTGCACGGGACGGCCGAGCTGACCTTCAAGCCCGGCGGCCTGCACTGCCGGGTCGAGGTGCCCATGTCCGAGTTGCGCCGCGACCCGGAGCCGGCGCCCGGCTGACCACGGAACGCTCCCGCCTCCGCTGTGGTTGTCCAGACAGCGTCCGTGGTGCCGGAAGTAAGGCATGCCTCATCATGACATCGTGGCGATCGGCGCATCCGCCGGCGGCCTGTCCGCGCTGAAGCGCCTTGTCGCCGGGTTGCCGGCCGGGCTGGATGCCGCGGTGCTCGTGGTGCAGCACATGAAGGGCGACCAGAACAGCAATCTGCCCGCCATCCTGGAACGCGCCGGACCCTTGCCGGCCGGTTTCGCCGAGGATGGCAAGCCGGCAGCGCGGGGGCGGATCCATGTCGCCCCGCCGGACCGTCACCTGCTGCTGCAGGACGGCACGCTGCGCCTCAACCGCGGCGCATGGGAAAACGGCGTCCGGCCATCAGTCGACACCCTGTTTCGCAGCGTCGCCGTCTGTTGCGGCTCGCGCGGCATCGGCGTGGTGCTGACGGGATATCTCGACGATGGCAGTGCAGGCCTTCGCGCGCTGCGGCGCTGCGGCGCCATCACCGTGGTCCAGGACCCGGCCGACGCCGAATATCCGGACATGCCGCGCAACGCGCTGGAGATGACGGAGGTCGACCACCAGATCGCGCTCGACGCAATGCCGGCGCTGCTGGCCGGCCTGGTCGCGACCCCCGCGGGCCCGCCGCAGCCGGTGCCGCCGGAGATCCAGCTGGAGGCCGACATCATGGCCAAAGCGTATGAGGACAACATGACCGTGCTCGACCGGCTCGGCGACCGGTCGGTCTTCACCTGCCCCGATTGCGGCGGCGTGATGTGGGAGCTGCAGGACGGCGACGCCCTGCGCTATCGCTGCCATATCGGCCACTCCTACTCGGCAGCGTCCTTCGGCAGTGCCCTGTCGGGTGAGGTGGTGCGGGCGATGGAGACCGCCCTGCGCACGCTGGAGGAGCACTGCCGCATGCTCCGCCGCCTCGGGCAGCAGGCCGTGCGGCAGGGCCAGTCCAAGGCCGCCCGGCTGTGGTCGGAGCGGGCGACGGTGTTCGGGCAGCAGGCCGAGGCCATTCGCGCGGCGCTGCTGCGGATCCAGGCGACGGAGCAGCCGGACCGGCCGCGATAGACAGAGCGGCTACAGCAGGTCCGCCAGGTCGATCGTCCGCCCGGTCCCGGCACTGCGATAGGCGGCCTCGACCAGGGCCAGGGTCTTCAGGTTGTCACGGCCGGAGGTCGCCGGCTCCCGCCCCGCGCTCAGGCTGTCCACCCAATGCTGCTGGATCGCCGCCACGCTCTCCTGGATGTTGTGCCAGGGGCGGCTGGCCCAGGGCAGGAGGCGCGGCGAGACGTTGAGCGTCTCGCTGCCGTCGCGGCCGGTCACCACCATGCGGTAGCCCTGGCCCAGCCGGATGGTGCCRGCGCTGCCGTCGACCTCCACCAGCGTCTCCGGAAAGGGTTCGGCCGTCAGCCGCGTGGCGTAGGAGCAGTCGACCACCGAGGTCACCCCGCCCGCATGGTCCAGCAGCATGGTCGCGACATCCTCGCCGCGGATCGCCGGGTTGACCCGGCGGGTCCGGGCGGTCAGGCGGGTGGCGTCGCCGAACAGGAAGCGGGCGATGTCGATGATGTGGATGCCGAGATCCTCGATGATGAAGCGCTCGCCGGTGGCGAGGTAGGGCTGGCCGGAGAACACGTCATAGGCCGAGCGGAACGAGACGCGGCCCCAGAACACCTCGCCGATCCGCCCGGATTCGATCACCCGGCGCACGGCCTGGATCGGCGACTGCCAGCGGAAGTTCTCATGCACCATCAGGGCCACGCCGGCTTCCTCGCACGCCGCGACCATGGCCTTCGCGTCGTCCAGCGTGGCGGCGAAGGGCTTCTGGCAGATCACCGGCACCCGGTGCCGGGCGGCCAGCTCGACCAGCGGCCGATGGCTCGGCATGGTGGTGGCGATGTCGACGAAGTCCGGCGTCTCGCGCGCCAGCATCTCCCCGGCATCGGCATAGAGCCGGGCGATGCCGAAATCGCGGCCTGCCGCCTCCAGCCGGGCCGGGTCGCGGTCGCACAGCGCCACGATCCCCGCGCCCTCGACATCGCGCCAGGCATGCAGCTGGTTGACGGCGAAGAAGCCGCAGCCGATCAGGGCGCCGCGCAGCATCTCAGCCCTCCCGCGCCATGCGGCGCAGCACGACGCGCTGCTGCAGCCGGCGCTGCGCCTGGTCGACCACCACCGCGGCGATGATCACCAGCCCCTTGATCACGGTCTGCCAGAACGAGCTGACGCCCATCATCACGAGACCGTCCGACAGGATGCCGATGACGAAGGCGCCGATGATGGTGCCGCCGATGGTGCCGCGGCCGCCGGACATCGAGGTGCCGCCCAGCACCGCCGCGGCGATGGCGTTCAGCTCGAAGGTCTCGCCCGTCGCCGGGTGCGAGGCCATCAGCTGTGAGGAGATGATCAGCCCGACCAGCGCGGCGCAGAAGCCGGAGAACATGTAGACGAACAGCTTCACCCGGTTGACCCGGACGCCGGACAGGCCCGACGCGCGCTCATTGCCGCCGACCGCGAAGATGTGCCGGCCCAGCGGCGTCCGCGCGGCCAGATAGGCGGCCCCGGCGGCGACCAGGATCAGCAGCCAGATGCTCACCGGCAGGCCCAGCAGCGTGCCGGCGCCCAGCGTGGCGAAGCCGGTGGTGCCGAGCTCCGGCTTGCCCGCGAGGTTGGGGAAGGTGGCGCCGTCGGACAGCAGCATCGCAGCACCACGGGCGACATAGAGCGTGCCCAGCGTGGCGATGAAGGGCGCCACCTTCAGCCGTGTGATCAGCAGGCCGTTGACCGCGCCGATCAGCACCCCAAGCGTGAGGGTGATCAGCATGATCTCCGGCACGTTGAAGTACAGCGTGTAGCCGAAGCCGAGGGCCGACAGGTCGATGCCGTGCAGGATCAGCCCGCCTGCCACCATGCCGCACAGCCCGACGATCGACCCGACCGACAGGTCGATGCCGCCGGTGATGATGACGAAGGTCATGCCGATCGCCAGGAAGGCGTTCAGCGCGACATGCTTCGACATCAGGATCAGGTTGGCGGTGCTGAGGAAGTTGGGCGCGATGGCGGAGAACACGATCAGCACCGCGAACAGCGCGATGAAGGTGCGCAGCTTCATCAGATGCAGGGCGATGGCGTCGCCGCTCCAGCCCTCGGCCGCCTTATCCGCTGCCATCATGCGTGCGCCTCCACTGCGGATTCAGACGTCGCTCTTTTGAGATCCCGCTCCCGCAAGTGCGCCGCGGCGGGCATACGAACAGATTGCCTCTCCCGCTTGCGGGAGAGGTCGGAGACGCGAAGCGGCTCCGGGTGAGGGGATAGCGGCCTCTCCGAAAGCACGGCTTTGCCGCGGGAGAGCGCGTGCTCCGCCCCGTCCTGAAACGCTGGTCCTGGCGTGGCGACCGAGCCGCCCTCACCCGGTCTCGCTGCGCGAGCCCGACCTCTCCCGCAAGCGGGAGAGGCAATAAACAGGGCCGAGCGCGCTGCCATCATGCCCGTGCCTCCCTCAAGACTTGGTCAGGCCCGTGCCCGGCGGCCGAGGCCGCGACGATCCGGTCCCCGGTCGCCGTGGCGCGGTCGAAGATCTCGACCAGCCGGCCGTTGCTCATCACCGCGATGCGGTCCGACAGCGCCATCACCTCCTCGAGATCCGAGGTGGCGAACAGGATGCCGAGGCCCTGGGCGGCGAGATCGCGCATCACCCGGAAGATCTCGGCCTTGGCGCCGACATCGATGCCGCGGCTGGGCTCGTCCATCAGCAGCACCCGGGGGTTGGTCATCAGCGCCTTGCCGATCACCACCTTCTGCTGGTTGCCGCCCGAGAGCGCGCTGACCTCGATGCCCGGGTCGGAGACCTTGATCGCCAGCTCGCGGATCGACCGCCGCGCCGCCTCCATCTCCGCCCCTCGGCGCAGATGAAAGCCGCGCAGGAAGCGCCGCAGGCTGGACAGGGTCAGGTTCTCGACCACCGACAGGATCGGCACCAGCCCGTCGCGCTGCCGGTCCTCCGGGATGATGGCCAGGCCGCGGCGGATCCGCCCGGTCACGTCGCGCGCCGTCACCCGCTCTCCCTCGAGATAGATCGCGCCGCGGGAATAGGGGTGCCGGCCCATGATGCAGTCGAACAGCTCGGTCCGCCCGGCGCCCATTAGCCCGTACAGGCCGAGGATCTCACCCGCGCGCAGCGACAGCGAGACATGGTCGACGGCATAGCCGCCGGTCGCGCGCGGCAGGCAGATCGCCTCGGCCCGGAAGATCTCCGGCCCCGGCGGCCGGTCGCCCGGCGCCGCGAAATCCTTCATGGCGGAACCGACCATCTGCCGCACGATCCAGGGCACGTCGATCTGCCCCATCCGCTCATGCCCGGTGATGCGGCCGTCGCGCAGCACGGTGATGAAGTCGCCGATCCGCACCAGCTCCTCCAGCCGGTGCGAGATGTAGACGATGGCGACGCCCTGCGCCTTCAGCTCGGCGATCACCCGGAACAGGATCTCGACCTCGGCGGCGCTGAGGGCCGAGGTCGGCTCGTCCATGATCAGGATGCGGGCGTCCTGCGCCAGCGCCTTGGCGATCTCGACGATCTGCTGCTGGCCGATGCCGAGGTCGCCGACCTCGGCGCGCGGGTCGATGTCGTGCTCCAGCCGCCGCAGCAGCTCCGCCGCCCGCCGATTCTGGCCGCGATGGTCGACGCCGCGCAGCCCGCCGGTGAGCTCGCGCGCCAAAAAAATGTTCTCCGCCACCGACAGGTTGGCGCAGAGGTTCAGCTCCTGGAACACGATGCCAATGCCGTGCCGCACTGCGTCCTTCGGGCTGTGCAGCACCACCGGCCGGCCGTCGACGAGGATGCGGCCTTCGGTCGGCTGCTCGACCCCGGCGATGATCTTCATCAGCGTCGATTTGCCGGCGCCGTTCTCGCCGACCAGCACGTTGACCGCGCCCCGATGCACGGTGAAGTCGACACCCTTGAGCGCCACGGTGCCGGGATAGACCTTGGTCACCCCCTCGACCTGGAGGGCAGGGGCCTCGGTCACGGCGCCGCCTCCAGGGTCAGTTCGGCCGGGGTGACCAGCGGCTTGGCCTTCGGGTCGTCCAGGGTGAAGACGCCCAGCAGCGTCACTGTCCGCCCGACCAGCTTGTCTCGCGGCACGCCGGCCAGCGTGCTGTTGTAGATGTGGGCGTTCAGCGCCTTGCCGAACTTGGCGTATTCGATCTGGTTGGCGAAGCTGTTGAACGAGAGGAAGTCGATGCTGTCGCGCAGCGGCGTGCCTTTGAACACCGGGCCGATCTGCACGGTCAGGTCGGCGGTGCCGTCGCCATCCGCATCGACCTCGATGGTCGCCGCCCGGGTGCCGGTGTCAGCCGCCGTGATCTTCCCCTGGACCGTCGCCGCGATGGTCCAGGGCATGCTGTCCACCGCCCGGTAGCCGAAGCGCTTCCCGGCCTCGTCCGGGGCCAGCGCCCGGACCTCGGCGAAAGGCCCGGCCTTGGCCTTGAGATAGGGCAGCAGCTTCGGCTGCCAGATCTCCTCGACCGTCTTCTCCGGGTCGAAGGCCGGGTTGTCGAAGGAGGTCGCGACGCTGCCCGCCGCCGAGGCCACCTGCGGCGGCTCGTTCTTCACGAGCTTGCAGGCGGCCAGCGGCAGGCCGGCGGCCAGGATCGCGATTGCCATACCAAGGGCACGAGTGGCCGATTTTGTTTTGCCTCTCCCGCTTGGCGGGAGAGGCCGGGCGTCCGTAGGACGACCGGGTGAGGGTTGGCCCGGGCCTCGACAAAGGGCCCTCACCCGGAGCCGCTTCGCGTCTCCGACCTCTCCCGCAAGCGGGAGAGGCAATTGGATTGCGCCCGCCATCTCGCGACTCCCGCCGCAACCTCCCCTCACTTCATCGCGAAGGTTTCCAGCTTGCCGGCGTTGTCCGGCGTGATCAGCAGGCAGTCCATCAGCTGCTTCTCGGGCTGGCCGGTCTTGCCGGTCTTCAGGTACTGGTCGGCCTGCTCGACCGCCAGCTCGGCCTGGCGGTAGGCCGGCTGCAGCACGGTGGCCTTGATCCCGCCCTGCTTGATCGAATCCCGCACGTCGTTGCTGCCGTCGAAGCCGACCAGGACCACATCGGTGCGGCCGGCGGCGGTCAGCGCCGCCCAGGCGCCCATCGCCATGGTGTCGTTGCCGGAGATCACGCCCTTGATGTCGGGATGGGCCTGCAGGATCGACTCCATCTTCGCGAACGCCTCGGTCTGGCTCCAATTGGCCGACTGGCGGGCGACCATCTTCAGGTCGGGATAGTCGTCGATGACGTCGTGATAGCCCTGCGAGCGGATGCCGGCATTGGTGTCGGCCTCGCGCCCGACCAGCTCGGCATAGTTGCCCTTCTCGCCCATCAGCTTGACGAACTCCTGCGCGCCCAGCTGGGCGCCCTGGTAGTTGTTCGACACGATCTGCGCCACGGCGACGCCGGTGACGTTGATCTCGCGGTCGATCAGGAAGGACGGGATGCCGGCGTCCTTCGCCTTCTGCACCGCCGCCACCGTGGCGTCGGCGCCGGCATTGTCGAGGATGATCGCCTTGGCGCCGCGGGCGATGGCGGTGTCGATCCGCTCCATCTGCTTGTTGGCGTCGTCGTCATGGACCAGGACGATGGTGTCGTAGCCCAGCGCCTCGGCCCGCTTCTGGGCGCCCTCGGCCTCCGCCTTGAAGAACGGGTTGTCGTGCGACGGGGTGATGACGGCGACCAGGTCCTTCGCCTGGGCGGCGACGCCGAAGCCCAGGGCCAGGGTGCCGGCGATGCCGGCCGCGAGAAGCGCCTTGGTGAAACGCATGGTGGATCCTCCCTGTGGATGTTGTCGATTTCGCCCGGTTCGGGCCTGCGGCCCGCCGGATCTCAGGTGATGCGCTGGATGCTGGCCGCGATCTCGTCCGGCTCGAATACCCGCTTCCAGTCCGGCCGCATCAGCACCGGCTTGCCGAATTCGATCGCCTTGTTGCAGGCGTCGGAGAACAGCCCCTCGCGCTCGTCGAAGATGACCGAGGCCAGCACGTTCAGGTGGCCCAGCAGGAAATCGCGCGCCGCGTCATGCGCCACGCCGCGCGCCACCACCTCGTCCATCGCCTCGCGCATCACCACCAGCAGGGTGGCGCAGACGGTCTCGGACAGGCCGGGCTCCAGCAGCGCCATCTGCTCGACCGAGACCCGGTGCGAGCGCATCACCGGCGCCCAGATCACCTTGGCGACCTCCTCGCCCAGGGCATAGGCCTCCTCCGGCCCCTGCATCAGGGCGGAGACGATGTGCTGCTTGGCCGCGATGCCGCCGAAATAGTCGGTCTTCGCCGCCATCTCGGTCTCGTCGTTGAAGATCGGCGGATGGCAGGGATGGGTGACGAAATAGGTCAGGTCGTCGCGCTTCGGCAGATGGCCGGCAAAGGGGGCGGCGGCGTCCAGCGCGACCACCATGGTGCCGGGCCTGAGCTGCATTTCGATCCCGGCGGCAACCTTGCCGATCAGCGTGTCCGGCACGGCCAGGATGACCACTTCGGCGCCGTCCAGCGCCGCCTCGGCCGGGACGCAGTCGACGCCGAGCCTGGCCTTCAGCTGGGCCCGCCCGGCCTCGCCGACCTCGACATGGCGCACGTCGAAGCGCGACCCCTTCAGGTTGCTGGACAGCCGGAAGCCCATCTTGCCGCCAGCCCCGAACAACGCGATCGACGTCATGGGCGCGCCCTCTCTTGCCAGGTCGTTGCTCAGACGAGTATGACAACTGGTATGATGAGTCAATCAGCATGATTCATCGCCGTCGAGCGGAGAGGGCAGGGATGGAGCGCATCGAGGCCGACTACCTGATCGAGACGGCCCATGACCCGCGGGCGGCAGCCGAGGCGATGGCGGGCGAGCAGTCCTCCGGCACTTTCGTCGCGGTGCCAGGCGAGACCCCGGCGCTGAAGGAGCGGTCGGCGGCGCGGGTCGAGCGGCTGGAGGTGGTCGGCGAGGTTTCTGCCCCTTCGCTGCCCGGAGCGGGCGGGCAGGGGCCGGTCGTCCGGGCGCTGCTGACCTTGTCCTGGCCGCTGGCCAATCTCGGGCCGTCGCTGCCGAACCTGATGGCGACGGTGGCCGGCAACCTGTTCGAGCTGAAGCAGTTCTCCGGCCTGAAGCTGCTCGACATCCGCCTGCCGCCGGCGTTCGCCGCGGCCTATGCCGGGCCGCGCTTCGGCATCGCCGGCACCAGGCGCCTGGCGGGGGTCGAGGGCCGGCCGCTGATCGGCACCATCGTCAAGCCCAGCGTCGGGCTGGGGCCGGAGGAGACGGCGGATCTGGTCCGCACCCTGGCCGAGGCCGACATCGACTTCATCAAGGATGACGAGCTGCAGGCCGACGGCCCGGCCTGCCCGTTCGAGGACCGCGCCCGCGCCGTGATGCGGGTGGTCAACGACGTCGCCGAGCGCAAGGGCCGCAAGGCGATGTTCGCCTTCAACCTGACCGGCGACCTCGACGAGATGCGGCGCCGGCACGACCTGGTGCAGGCGCTCGGCGGCACCTGCGTCATGGCCAGCGTCAATTCGGTCGGGCTCGCCGGCATGATCGCGCTCGGCCGCCACAGCGCGCTGCCGATCCACGCCCATCGCAACGGCTGGGGGTACCTGTCGCGCCACCCGCTGCTCGGCTTCAGCTTTATTGCCTGGCACAAGGTCTGGCGGCTGGCCGGGGCCGACCACATCCATGTCAACGGCCTGGCCAACAAGTTCTCGGAGGATGACGACAGCGTCATCGCCTCGGCCCGGGCCTGCCTGAACCCGCTGTTCCCGGACAAGCCGTGCCCGATCATGCCGGTCTTTTCCTCCGGCCAAACGGTGCGGCAGGCGCCGGGCACGTGGCAGGCACTGGGTTCGACCGACCTGATCTTCGCCGCCGGCGGCGGCATCATGGCCCACCCCGGAGGGCCGGCGGCCGGTGTCGCCGCATTGCGCGAGGCCTGGGAGGCCGCGGTCGGGGGCGTGGCTCTCGCGGATCACGCCCGCACCCGACCCGCCTTGGCCCAGGCGTTGGAGGCTTATAGGGGATGAGAGACCTCTCTGGAATCCCGACGTTCGACCCGACCCAGCTTTCCACTCTCCCCCTCCCCTCGCGGGAGGGGGTTGGGGGAGGGGGCGTCGATCGAAGAGAACTGCGGCGAGTTCATCCGGGACCGCGGCCAGATCTTGTCGCCCGTCCGATATCGGTTCCAGCGGCGTCAAACCCCTCCCCCTACCCCCWCCCGCAAGGGGAGGGGGAGGATGAAAACGGCAAGAGACGGGCCATCCAGGGAGCCCAGCCATGACCTCCTCCCTCCCCCCCGGCCCGCTCATCTCCTGGTATGGCGACGACTTCACCGGCGCCGCCGCGGTGATGGAGGTGCTGACCTTCGGCGGCGTGCCCTCGGTGCTGTTCCTCGACATCCCGACGCCGGAGCGTCTCGCCGCCTTCGCCGGCTATCGCGGCATCGGCATCGCCGGGGTGGCGCGGTCGAAGGACCCGGCCTGGATGGACCGGCACCTGCCGCCGGTGTTCGAGACCCTGGCCGGGCTCGGCGCCCCGATCGCGCAGTACAAGATCTGCTCGACCCTCGATTCCGCGCCCCATGTCGGCTCGATCGGCAAGGCCGTCGACCTCGCTTTGCCGCGGCTCGGCGGCGCCTGGCATCCGTTCGTGGTGGCGGCGCCGGCGATCGGGCGCTGGCAGTGCTTCGGCAACCTCTTCGCCGCCTTCGGCGGCGCGGTGCATCGCCTCGACCGGCACCCGACGATGAGCCGCCATCCGGTGACGCCGATGCACGAGGCCGACATCCGGCGGCATCTGGCGCCGCAGACCGACCGGGGGATCGGCCTCGTCGACCTCACCGACCTGCGCTCCGGTGGGGGCCAGGCCGCGCTGAACCGGGAGAATGCGTCCGGCGCCGAGATCGTCGCCTTCGACGCGGCCGACGAGGCCGATCTCGCCGCGGTCGGCGGCCTGATCTGGCGCAACCGCGGCCAGCGGCTGTTCGCCATCGGATCGCAGGGGCTGGAATACGCTTTGCTGGCCCATTGGCGAGAGGCCGGGCTGATCGAACCGCCGCCGCCGGTGCCCGGCGCCGGGGGAGTCGATCATGTCGCGGTCATCTCCGGCTCCTGCGCGCCGCAGACCGCGGCCCAGATCGCCCATGCGCTGGAGCACGGCTTCCATCCGGTCCCGGTCGACGCCCGCCGCGCCGTCGACGCCGCATCCTGGACCTCCGAGATCGGCCGGGCGGTCGAGGCCGCGCTGGCCGCGATCGGTGAGGGGCGGGACCCGCTGCTGTTCACCGCCCGCGGCCCGGACGATCCGGCCGTTGCAGCCCTCAACCAGGCCCTCGCCGCCTCCGGCGCCGATCCGGCCGTGGTCAATGAGCGCATCGGCACCGGCCTCGGCACAGCGTTGAAGCAGGTGCTGCACCGGGCGGGGCTGAAGCGCGGCATCATCGCCGGCGGCGACACCTCGGGCTACGGCGCCGGCGTCCTCGGCATCCACGCCCTCACGGCACTGGCCCCGACCGTCCCCGGGGCGGCGCTGTTCCAGGCGCATGGCGACGACCTGGCGGGCCTGCAGATCGCGCTGAAGGGCGGCCAGATGGGCGCGCCTGACTATTTCCTGCGGATCAAGGCCGGGGGCGGGTAGAGCTCTCGTGCGGCCGCAGCGACACGGTGCCGACGCCCGGCACCGTGTCCTCGAAGGGACCGTCGCTGGCGTTGAACAGGTTGACCAGCTCGCCGCCAGGGGCGCCGCGCACCCGCTGCACGATCAGGTCCGGGTCTGGCCGGCCGACGGCGGCACCGAGACGCGGGAAGTCGCAGGGCCGGGCCTTGCCGTCGGCCAGCAGCTCGCGCAGCAGCGCCTTGCGCGCCGGCGAAATCTCGCCGAGATGGTCGCTGGTCATCAGCACGCCGCCGGCAAGGCCTGCGAACCGCGCCAGGGACTCGACCTCGAGGTCCGACAGCTCGTGGAAGCGGTCGCGCAGCAGGATGCAGTCGGGGTCCGCCTGCCACAGGATGCCGTTGGCGAAGCTGCGGGTGGTCTGGTCGCGCAGCAAGGATTCCGCCGACTGGTGGCCGCTCCAGGACACGCCGATGTCGCAGCCGATGCGCACCGCGTCGACCAGCCCCACGGGGGCGAAGATCGGCGAGCCGCAGCCGAGCCACAGCGCGTCGCCGATCTCCTCGCGGATCAGCCGGGCCATCCGCATCCACACCTCGATCCGGGTCAGCCCGTCCCGGTGCCAGCGGGCGCGGTCGGGGCCGAATTCCGACCCGGCATTCATGAAGTCGGTCTTGAAGTAGCGGCAGCCCCAGTCGCGCGCCCAGGTCCGGAACACGCCGCGGATATGGGCCTCGGCTTTAGGGTGGGTGACGTCGAGGACGTAGTATTCCTCGCTGCGCTTGTGCCAGCGAAACTCGCCGTAGAATTTCGAGTAGACGACGGGTGCGTCTTTGTCGCGCTGCTGCACCACCCAGTCGGGATGGTCGCGGTAGAGCCGGCTGCGGTTGCCGACCAGGAAGGGCGCGATCCACAGCCCGGGCACGAAGCCGGCGGCGGCGATGTCGGCCAGCAGCGGCGCCATGCCGCGCGGGAATTGCGGCTTCACCTCCAGCCAGTCGCCCATCTCCGGCGTGAAGCCGTCATCGATCTGGAACACGCGCAGCGGCAGCCCCTCGGCCTTGGCCTGCCGCGCGCCCTCGAGATGATCGAGCAGGGTCTCCTCGGTGATCGCGGCGTAGAGGCTGTACCAGGAGCACCAGCCGGTGATGCGCTCGTCCGACACGCGCGGCGGCAAGGGCGAGTGCTCCGCCACCGCCCGGGCCCAGACGCGCAGCCCGTCCTCCACCTCCGCATGCTCGAACAAGGCGAACCATTCGGAGACGGCGTGCCCGTCCTGCGGGGCGTGGTCCCACAGGGTTTCCAGCGTGATGGCGAAGCCGTCTTCCGCCGGCCGATAGCCGAAGCGGTGCTGGAACCGGTCGTGGCGCAGTGCCCCGAGCACCACCCCGCCACCGCCCTCGCGCGGCAACAGCTGGGTCACGGCGTATCCGGTCCGCGCCTTCTCGTCTCCGGCGAGCCGGTCGGGCGTGACGAAGAAGCTGCCATCCCAGCTGTGATAGCCGGTGCGCAGAAAGGCCCGGGCCGGTCCGACCTGGCCGATCTGGATGCCCAGCGCCGACAGCGGCCGACCGGCCGGCCAGCCGTCGAGCACGAAGCGGAGGGCAACGCCCGGCGTGTCTGCGAAGTCGCGATGCTCGACCTCCAGCCGGAACCGCCCGCCCTCGACCGGCCATTCCGCAACCCAGCCCCCGGCCTCCTGCCGGACGGTGGGCGACCCGCCGACCGCCTTGCCGTCGACGACCGGCACGATCTCGGCGAGGCGAAGGGCGGTGCCCTGAAACCCAAGGGCGTCGGCGTCGAACCGCATCAAAACGCCACCTCGCGCCGCTCCTCCGCCGAGCGCAGCGCCGCCAGGGCGAGGTGCAGCGACCGGGCGCCGTCGCGGATCGGGGTGCGGGCCGGGCGGCCGCTGCGGATGGCGTCGACCAGGTCCAGCAGCTGGGCGGCGAAGACGTCGCGGTCGCCGGCGATGCGCTCCGTCGCCGGCTCGCCCTCGCTGCGGGTCAGCGTCGCGGTGTTCCAGTCGGTGAAATGGCCGGTCAGCCGATCCGCCACCAGGTGGATCTCCTTCTCCCAGCGGCCGGGCACGGCGCCGTTGGTGGCGTTCAGCAGGGCGACGCGGCCGTCGTCATAGCCCAGCAGCATGGCGCTCAGATCGTCGCTGTCGTAGCGCTCGACCCCGCCATGGAAGAAGGTCGCGGTGCGGGCATAGACCGTCGCCGGGTCGCCCAGCAGGTAACGCGCCAGGTCGATCATGTGGATCAGCTGCTCCACCATCTGCCCGCCGGATTTCCCCTTCTCCCGCCACCAGGGTGCGTGCAGCGCGTTGCAGTGGAAGCGGGCGGAGTAGAGCCCGGGCCGGCCGGTCTCGCCGGCAGCAGCCAGCGCCGTCCAGCGCTCGACCGCGGCGCCGAAGCGGCCCATGAAGCCGACCTGGGTCTTGATGCCCGCGGCCTCGGCGGCCGCCACCATCCGGTCGGCATGGTCGCCGTCCAGCGCGATCGGCTTCTCCAGCAGCAGGTGGATGCCGCGCCGCGCGGCGCTCTCGACCTCGTCGGAATGGGCGAAGGGCGGCAGCGCGACGATCAGGATGTCCAGCGCCGCCTCGTCCAGCATGCGCTCGCGATCGGTGTAGGCCCGGCCGCCATGCGCGGCGGCGAAGGCGCCGGCCTTGTCCGGGTCGCGGCCGCAGCAGGCGACCAGCGTCGTGGCCTCCGGATGGGCGGCGATCGCCGCTGCATGCCGGGCGGCGATGCCGCCGGCGCCCAGGATGCCGACACGCAGCGGTTTCATGTCTCGTCTCCGAAGGTCAGCACGGTCTGCAACACATCCGGGTCGCCGCGGTCCAGCCGCTCGAACAGCGCCGGCGCCTGCCGGAACGGCGCCTCCGCCGTGATCAGCGGCAGCAGGTCCAGCACCCCCTCATGCTGCAGCCGCACCGCGGTCTGCCACAGCCGCGGCTTCGACCAGCGATAGCTCGCGCCGGGGGCGACGCCGGAGATCTGCGAACAGACCAGTTGCACCCGGTTGTGGTGGAACTCCTCGCCCAGATGCAGGCCGCGCGCCTCGCCCTGAAAGAAGCCGAGCGCGACCACCCGGGCCGAATAGGCCACCGCCCGGATCGCCTCGGCCAGCGCCGCCGGGACGCCGGACACCTCGATCGCCACATCGGCGCCGCGCCCACCGGTCTTGTCCTTGACGATCTCGGCGACCGACCCGGCGGCGGGGTCCAGCGCCTCCGCCGCCCCCAGCCGCAGCGCCGTCTCGCGCCGCGACGCCACCGGGTCGACCGCGATCACCTGCGCGCCGGAGGCCCGCGCCGCCTGCGCCACGATCTGGCCGGGCACGCCGAGGCCGAACACCACGACGACGTCGCCGATCCGGATCTCGGCGTCATGCACCCCGTTCAGCGCCACCGCGCCGATATGCGAGAAGATGCCGATCCGCGGATCGGCGCCCTCCGGCAGCAGCCGCACCGCCTCCCGCGCCGCGACATGGTGGGTGCGGTGCCCCCAGGTGCCGTAGACGCGCTGGCCTGGCCGCAGGTCGGCGATGCCGCTGCCGACCTCGGTGATCTCGCCCGCCTCCTCATAGCCCAGATTGCGCACCGGATAATCCCAGCTCGGCGTGTCGCTGGCGCGGAACAGCCGGCTGGCCTCGTCCCAGCGCTTGGCCATGAAGGGGCTGGTGCCGCGGTATTGCGACAGCTCGGTGCCGGCGCTGACGCCGGAATACAGCGTCCGGATCCGCACCTCCTCCGGGCCGAGGGGCGGGTGCTCGAAGCTCTCGAAATCCAGCGCGCGCGGGCCGCGCAGCAGCAGGGCGGTCGGCATGGTCAGGCGACCGCCCGTTTCCGCACCAGCTCGGCGACCATGGCGGCGGTCCAGGTGAAGTTGCCGCCGCCCAGCCCCTCGCCGGTGACCGGGTCGTAATATTCGGCGAAGCCGCCCTCGATCAGCTTCAGGCTGTCCCGGTGCACGGCATCGGCTTCCTCGGCCAGGCCGCAGCGGGCCAGGCCGTCGGCGACCAGATAGCTGACGATCAGCCACACCGGCCCGCGCCAGTAGCGCTTGGCCTCGAAGCGTGGATCGGCCGGGTCGTGGCTGGCGATGCCGAAGCGGGTCGCGCCGCGCCATTCGGCGATGCGGGCCGCCAGCGCCCGCTGCCGTTCCGGTGTGCCGAGCCCGGCGAACAGCGGCAGCAGCCCGCCGACGCTGCGGCTCTCGACCAACTCGCCGGTCACGCGGTCGAGGCACAGATACTGGCCGTGCTGCTCGCTCCACAGTCGCTCGAAGGCGGCGCGAGCCTTCGCCACCCGAGCCCGTGCGGCAGCCGCAAGCCCGGTCATCCCCAGCGCCTCGCCCAGCGCCGCGATGTCCTCGTCGGAGCGGATCAGGATGGCGTTGAAGCCGGGGTCGACAACCCGGAAGGGCGAGGCGTCGTGCAGCCTGGCATTGTCCCAGCCCAGCCCGCGGAAGTGCTGCACCAGCCACAGATAGCGATCGTACTCCGCCTTGAGCGGGCGCTGGGCGGCGTCGACATGGCTGGTGTCGCGGCGCTGATAGGGCTCGACCCCGTCGGTCGGCACCCGCGCCAGCGCGGCGTCCCAGTCGCAGGAATTGTCACGGCCGGATTCCCAGGGGTGGAGGATGGCGACCAGGCCGGTGCCCTCCGGGTCGCGGGCAGAGTAGAACCAGCGGTGCCAGGCATCCGCGGCGCCGATCAGCACCCGCGCCTTGGCCTCGGCCAGCACCGTGTCCTTCGCCTCTTCGTACAGGCGCCGCAGCACGAAGCCCAGCACCGGCGGCTGGGTGATGCCGGAGGTCGGAACCGGCCGGCCGGTCTTCCACACATCCGGGCCCGGGAAATAACCGTCGTCATACATATGGAAGATGATGTGCGGAATCATCCCGTCCGGCCATTGATGCGCGGCCAGGGTCTCGATCTCGGTCCAGGCGCGGGCCTCGTCGATATGGCGCTGGCCCAGCGCGGTCAGGCAGGAATCCCAGTTCCACTGGAACGGATACAGCCCCTTGGTCGGGACGGTGTAGGTGCCGCGATCGTTCTCGGACAGAACGGTCGCCGCCCGTTCGAATGCGGTGCTGTCGTCGAAGGTCACGGCAAGGCTCCGGTATGGCTCAGGACAAAGGGAAGGGGAGGCATGTTGGTAAGCCTATGAAGGAATCGTCATCCCGTGCGCGCTGCGGCGCGAAGTGCCGCTGCGTAGACACGGGATCTCGGGACCGTCGTTGCGGAGGTCCCGGTTCTGCAGCGCACCACTTCGTGCTGCGCTGCGCCCGGGATGACGAGGTGGTGACCAATTCGACGACTGTTTCATAGGGGTGTCATTGCAAAGCGAGGCCGGTCTCGGCGTCGAACCAGCGCCCGCGGCCCGGCTTCGGCCGCAGGCTGATCGCCTGGCCGGGCTCGACCGCGTGCTCGTTGTCGACCACGGCGCGGAACAGGTGGCCGGCGACGTCGACGGTCAGCAGCTTGTGCGGGCCCAGCGGCTCGACCACCCGGATCGCGCCGGGCAGGCCGTCGCCGCGGATCTCGACATCCTCGGGGCGGATGCCGAACTCGATCCGGCCGGACGCGGCCTTCGGCGGCTCCAGCGTCAGCCCGGCGACCTCGAGGCCGGCCCCGTTCGGTTCGGCCGGCAGGAAGTTCATCGGCGGGTTGCCGATGAAGCTGCCGACGAAGCGCGTCGCCGGGTCGGCATAGACCTCGGTCGCCCGCGCCGCCTGGACGATGCGGCCCCCGTTCATCACCGCGATCCGGTCGGCCAGGCTCATCGCCTCGACCTGGTCGTGGGTGACGTAGATGGTCGTCGTCTTGCTCTCCTGCAGCACGCCCTTCAGCTCGGCCCGCATCTCCAGCCGCAGCAGCGCGTCGAGGTTCGACAGCGGCTCGTCCATCAGCAGTACGGCGGGCTCGACCGCCAGCGCCCGGGCCACGGCGACGCGCTGGCGCTGGCCGCCCGACAGCTGGCCGGAATAGCGCTGCAGCAGCTGGTCGATATGCATCATGCCGGCGGCGCGCCTGACCTTCCGGTCGACATCGGCCTCCGGCATTTTCTTCATGCGCAGGCCGAAGGCGATGTTCTCGAACACCGTCATATGCGGGAACACGGCGTAGTTCTGGAACACCATGGCGATGCCGCGGTCGCGCGGCGCCAGCCCGTCGACCCGGCGGCCGCCGATCCGCACCTCGCCGCTGGTCGCGGTCTCCAGCCCGGCGACGATGCGCAGCAGCGTGGTCTTGCCGCAGCCCGAGGCGCCGAGCAGCACCAGGAACTCCTGGTCGCGGATGGTGAGGTCGATGGCGTGCAGCGCGACATAGCTGCCGAACCGCTTCTCGACGCCCTTGATGTCGATGTCAGCCATGTCGGGATCTCCGATTAGCGGTTGGCGATGCCCCAGAGGGAGAACAGGTATTTTCTGATGAGGAACAGGAAGACCAATGCCGGCACCACCAGCACCAGCGCCCCGGCGAATTTCAGGGGCAGGGGCGAGACGTCCAGGCTGGTCAGCAGGAAGGCGGTCAGGGTCTGGTTCTGCACCGTCAGCACCGAGGCCGCGAACACCTCGTTCCAGGAGGTGACGAAGGCGAAGACGCCGGAGGCCGCGATGCCCGGCAGGGCCAGCGGCACGACGATCTTCAGGAAGGCCTGGACCCGGGTGCAGCCCAGCGTCCAGGCCGCCTCCTCCAGCTCCACCGGGATGCTGGTGAACAGCGAGAAGGTGATCAGGATGGCGAAGGGCAGGGCCAGCACGGTGTGCACCAGCGCCAGGCCCCAGATGGTGTCGTCCAGCCCGGTGCGGATGTAGAAGATCGCCAGCGGCAGGGCCAGCAGCGGCAGCGGAAACGCCCGGGTCATCAGCACCAGCAGGCGGAAGCTGCCCTTGCCGCGGAAGCGGAAGCGCGCCAGGGCATAGCCGGCCGGGGCGCCGATGCCGATCGAGAGGATCATGGTCAGCCCGGCGACCAGGATCGAGTTCAACAGCGCCCGGGCGACGCCGGCGTAGTTCCAGAAGAAGGACAGGCTGTCGACGTCGAAGGTCGGAACGAAGGCCTTGGGCCAGCCGGTCACCGCCTCGCGCGAGTTGAAGGCGTTCACGGCCAGCAGGTACAGCGGCATCAGCACCCAGAGGGACAAGAGGATGGTCGAGATCCGGATCCCCCAGCGGCCCGGCGCGGCCTCCGCGGCCGGGGCGGCGACGATGTCGGGCGTAACGGCGGTCATCGGGTTTCCTTCCTCTCGCCCAGCGCCCACAGGAAGACCAGGGTGAAGCCGATCGAGATGCCGAGGATCACCATGGCGTAGGCCGAAGCCCCGGCGCGGTCCTGCAGCGCGAACTGCCAGTTGAAGGTCTCGCCCATCAGGATCGGCAGGTTGTTGCCGGCCAGCACCAGGACGATGGCGAACACCTCGAAGGCCAGGATGGTGCGCAGGATCAGCGCGGTCTGCAGGCTGGGCCGCAGCAGCGGCAGGGTGATCCGGACGAAGCGCTTCCACGGGCTGGCGCCGAACACCTCCGCCGCCTCGTAGTACTCCTTCGGGATCAGCGACATGCCGGCCACCAGGATCACCAGCACGATGGCGGTGGCCCGCCACAGCTCGGCGATGATGATGGCGGCGAACAGCGCCACGATGCTCTGGTAGCTCAGCAGCAGCTTCGGGCCCGGGATCAGCCCGACATAGTACAGCACGCTGTTCAGGAAGCCGTTCTGCTCGAGGATGGCCAGCCAGATCAGCCCGGCGGCGAGGTCGGAGATGCCGAGCGGGATGGTGAAGATGTACAGCGCCACGTCGCGGCCGTGCTTCAGCGCCATCACCAGGCTGGCCATGGCCAGCGCCAGGGCGATCTGCAGCGGCACCAGGATCAGCGTCAGCACGAAGGTGTTGCGCACGGAAGGCCAGAACTTCCAGTCGCGCGCGATCGACTGGAAGTTGCCGAAGGACAGATGGCCATACTGGGTGAAGGCCTCGACCGCCACCTGCCCGAACGGCACCAGGAAGAAGCCGAGCAGGAACACGGTGGCCGGAGCCAGCAGGATGTAAGGCAGAAACCGGGCGTCGCTCATGGCGGGCTCCGTCGGTCAGGTGCGGCAGCCAGGAAAGGAGGCTGTTCGGAATTCCCCAAACCGTCATTGCGAGCGTAGCGAAGCAATCCATGCAGCCGCTCGTGCGGGACGATGGATTGCTTCGTCGGCTGCGCCTCCTCGCAATGACGGTGAGGGGACGGCATCACTGCACCTTGCACGGGCCCGTCCCCACCGGATCCGGGGCCCAGCACGGCGCGCCCTTCTCGTCGAAGATGGCCTGCAGGCTCTGGGCCTGCTCGTCCAGCACCTCGCGCACGTCCTGGCCGGACAGCACGATGCGCTRGAAGGTGTCGCTGAACACCTTGTTGTAGCGGCCGCCGGCGTCGCCCAGCCCCATCGGCAGCAGCACCGGCAGGGAATCCTTGGCCGCGCTCTGCGCCGCCACCACCGGCTGCAGCATCTTGATGCTGACCGGCACGTCGTCCGGCAGCTTGACCTCGACCACCGGGAAGAAGCCGGTCGCCTTCATCATCGCGACCTGGTTCTCGGGCTTCTCCATATGCGCGACCAGGGCCTTGGCGTCCTCCGGCGAATTGCTGGTCTTCGGGATGCCGATGCCGGTCAGCACCGGCATATGGCCGCGCCCGGCCGGCCCGGCCGGCACCGGGAACACCACGAACTCGTCCGGCTTCTGGTTCAGCGCGTCCTTCAGCCGGGCGACATGGTCCCAGGCGACCCAGACCTCGCCGGTCAGCAGCGGCTCCTGCATGAAGGCATAGCGGGTCGAGGCCGGGGTGACCGAGGTGGTCCAGAAGTCGCGGAACGAATTCCACATCGCCTCGGCCTCGGGCGATTTGAACTTCACCACGGGCGAGCCGGTGTAGGACGGGTACAGATAGCCCTGGAAGAAGCGGTGCATCAGCCCCTTCGGCCCGGCCGGAAAGCCGATCTTGGGCGATCCGGCGGCCGCGGCCATCGCCTTGCCCCAGGCGGCCAGCTGGTCATAGGTCAGCGCGTTGATGTCGGCGCCCTGCGGCAGGTATTGCAGCGCCTGCTTGTTGGCGGCCATGACATAGGTCGCCTGCATCCAGGGCAGGTATTTCTGCTCGGCCGTGCCGAGCTTGCCGAGGTCGAGATAGGGCTTGGCGATGGCGCCGTCGGGCACGATGCCGGCCAGGTCGACCAGCCCGTCCGGGATGCTGGCGAACTCGCCATGCAGCCCGCCGATCACGGTGACGGCGCCCGACCCGGCCTTCAGCTCGGCCTGGATCCGGGTCATGAACGGCCCCGGCTCCTGCGCCGAATAGGTCACCGGCTTGCCGAAGCCGGCCAGAACGCTGTCGCGCATCGCCTGCGATTCCTCGACCGGCGTCGCCTGGGTCGACCAGAAAAGGATCTCCTGGGCGCCGGCGGCGCCGGCTAGGCCAAGGCCGATCAGGCCCGCGGCAAAAGCGGCGGCTGTGGTCCGGATGGTCATTCCTGTCCTCCCTCTTGTCTGCGGCCGGCCTCACGGTGCCGGTCCAATTCACGCCGACCCTGGTCACCCGGGGCGGGCGCGTTTCCGTGGCTTCGGGGCCGGGCCGTGGCTGGCCCGGGCGACGAACTCCGCCTCGACGAGGCGCGGCTTGACCCCCTCGGGTCCCTTCTCGATGGCGTCGATGACCATGTCGGCGATGATGGCGGCGCTGCGCTCGATGTCCTGGGCGAAGGTCGACAGCGGCGGCCGGGCATAGGCGGCGATCGGCACGTCGTCGAAGCCGACCACCGACAGGTCGCCCGGGATGCGCAGGCCCGCCTCCTGCGCCGCCTCCATCACCGCCAGCGCCAGCCGGTCGGTCATGCCGATGATGGCGGTCGGGCGCGGCCTCAGGGCGAACAGGCGCTGCGCCGCGGCGATGGCGGCGGCGCGGTCGGCGACCGGCACCGCCGGCAGCCGGTCCGGCGCCAGACGGATGCCATGCCCGGCCAGGGCGCCCTCGAAGCCGCGGCGCCGGAACTCGGCATAGCTGTAGGGTTCGCTCGGCCCCAGCAGCGCGAATTCGCGGTGGCCCAGCGCATGCAGCCGGTCGACCAGCCCGGCGAAGGCAGCCTCGCCGTCGGTGTCGAACCAGGGATAGGCCGGCGGCGGGGCCAGCAGCCGGCCATGCGCGACGAAGGGGAAGCCTCGCTCGATCAGGTAGCGCACGCGCGGGTCGTCATGGGTGACGCGGTTGATCACCACGGCGTCGATATGGCCGCCGTCGACGACGTGCTTCAGCACCGTCAGGTCATCCTGGCCGCGCGGCACGGCGGCCAGGAACAGGTCGCGGCCGCGCCCGGCCAGCCCGTCGGCGACGCCGGACAGGAACTGGCCCAGGAAATCGTCCATGAAACTGGGGACGCTGATCGGCAGCAGCACGCCGACGATGTTGGTGCGGCCGGAGACCAGCATGCGGCCGATGCGGCTGGCGACATAGCCATGGGTATGGGCGGCCTCCTCGACCCGGCGGCGGGTCTCGGCGTTGACGTCGGAATAGCCGGCGAGGGCGCGCGACACCGTGGTCGGCGACAGGCCGAGCTTCGATGCCAGCTCCTTCAAGCGGATCTGCCGCTGCGCCGTCACCCGCAGGCCTCCCTGTCCCGCCATTTGCACCTCAAAACGATTTGGATCGCGCATGGGCATTATCCAAAACGTTTTGGAAATGTGTCGCGGATTCGAAATCCGGTCAAGCGCGAGGCACCGCTGGCCCCTCCGTCGATCGGGGCGGAATTAGTAAACACATTGTGCAATTGTATTAATCGGCGACCTCGTTCATGCTATGTTCCATGGACAAGGCGCAGACCGATCGGATGTCGGAAGCCCCGGCCGCTCCCCAGGAGGAGCGGGCGGCGCGGCATCTGCGCATGCTCGCCCGGGCGGCCGAGATCCAGATGGAGATCATGGAAGCCACCCGCACCGAAGCGGTCGAGGCACCGCAGCCCGGTGCCGATTATTGCAAGCGGATCGCCGTGGTCGCCAAGTCGCTGCGGCAGACCCTGCTGCTGGAGGACAAGTTCGCCAATCATCGCGACGAGCGGCGCAAGGCCGCGGCGAAGCGCGAATCGGCCCAGGAGGACTGGCACGACCTGCGGGTGAAGCTGGCGA